>CAZYQR010000295.1:0-4011 GCA_964649755.1 uncultured Maribacter sp.
TGTACACTAATATAAACTAAGATTAAAATTCATTAAACATGGCAAAGGAAAAATTTGATCGTTCCAAACCGCACTTAAATATAGGTACCATTGGACACGTCGATCACGGCAAAACTACATTGACTGCTGCAATTACTACGGTATTGGCAAATGCAGGACTTTCAGAAATTAGAAGTTTCGATTCTATCGATAACGCACCTGAAGAAAAAGAAAGAGGTATTACAATCAATACTTCCCACGTAGAATATTCTACTGCAAATCGTCACTACGCGCACGTAGATTGTCCTGGTCACGCGGATTACGTTAAGAACATGGTAACTGGTGCCGCTCAGATGGATGGTGCTATCTTGGTTGTTGCTGCAACAGATGGTCCAATGCCACAAACTCGTGAGCATATCCTTTTAGGACGTCAGGTTGGTATTCCAAGAATGGTTGTTTTTATGAACAAAGTTGATATGGTTGATGATGAAGAGCTTATTGAACTTGTTGAAATGGAAATAAGGGAATTGCTTTCTTTCTATGAGTACGATGGTGATAATGGACCTGTAATTGCCGGTTCTGCCCTAGGTGCACTTAACGGTGAGCAAAAGTGGGTTGATACAGTAATGGAATTGATGGCAGCTGTTGATGAGTGGATTGAAATGCCTAAAAGAGATGTTGAAAAAGATTTCTTGATGCCTGTTGAAGATGTATTCACAATTACTGGTCGTGGTACTGTTGCCACAGGTCGTATTGAAACAGGGATCGCGAACACTGGTGATGCTGTTGATATAATTGGTATGGGTGCTGAGAAATTAACTTCTACTGTTACCGGTGTTGAAATGTTCCGTAAAATATTGGATAGAGGTGAAGCTGGTGATAATGTAGGTATCTTGTTAAGAGGCATTGAAAAAGCCCAGATTAGCAGAGGTATGGTAATTTGTAAGCCAGGTTCTGTTAAACCACACGCTAATTTTGAAGCTGAGGTTTATGTCCTTAAAAAAGAAGAAGGTGGTCGTCACACACCATTCCATAATAACTACCGTCCACAATTCTACGTAAGAACCACTGATGTTACTGGTAACATCAATCTTCCAAGTGGAGTTGAAATGGTAATGCCTGGAGATAACCTTACTATTACTGTAGATTTGATTCAGCCAATTGCGTTGAGCATAGGTCTACGTTTTGCTATCCGTGAAGGTGGTAGAACAGTTGGTGCTGGTCAGGTAACCAAGATTTTAGATTAAAATCATACTATAATATTTTGCATTTGAGGTGTCCCGCTACGGCGGGATACCTTTCAATGTAAATATAAACGGGTGTAGCTCAGTTGGTAGAGCACTGGTCTCCAAAACCAGGTGTCGGGAGTTCGAGTCTCTCCTCCCGTGCTAAAAGGAGATTGAAAATTCAATGAAGTTCATTAAGAATATTCTTTCTGTTAATTTAAAGGTTAAAAGCAAATGTTGACTTATATAAAGGAATCAATTGAAGAATTAAGGAATAATGTGACCTTGCCATCAAAGGCCGAATCATCTAACCTAATGGTTATTGTTGCAGTATTCTCTATTATATTCGCACTTGCCACTTGGGGCGTAGATTCAGTCTTCAGTAAATTGATCAAACTTTATTTTAGCAACATTTTAAATTAAGTCGAGCCTTATGTCAGAAGTATTGGAAAAGAAATGGTATGTGGTAAGAGCTGTCAGTGGTCAGGAGAATAAAATCAAAGGCTACATTGAGAGCGAGGTTGCTAGACTTGGTTTTTCTGACTATTTAGAAGATGTTTTGGTGCCTACAGAAAAGGTTGTCCAAATCAGAAAGGGCAAGAAAATAAACAAGGAAAGAGTTTACTTTCCTGGGTATATCATGATCAAAGCCAATTTGGGTGGAGAGATGATACATATTATTCGTTCAATTACCAATGTAATTGGGTTTTTAGGCGAAACAAAAGGTGGTGATCCGGTTCCTTTAAGAAAAACAGAGGTCAACCGTATGTTGGGTAAAGTTGACGAAATGGCTTTAAACACTGATAGTGTTGCGATACCATTCGTTCATGGTGAAACGGTAAAGGTTATTGATGGCCCTTTCAATGGTTTCAATGGTACAGTTGAGAAAATAAATGAAGAAAAGCGTAAACTTGAAGTAATGGTTAAGATTTTCGGAAGAAAGACACCATTGGAATTAAGTTATATGCAAGTAGAAAAGGTATAAAAATATTGTTACATATTTAAAAGTTGTGTTGCTTCCTAAAGACACGCTTTCAATTTAATTTTAAACAATGGCAAAAGAAGTAGGTAAAGTAGTTAAGCTACAAGTTAGGGGAGGTGCAGCGAATCCATCGCCACCGGTCGGACCCGCCTTAGGTGCTGCTGGGGTTAACATCATGGAGTTCTGTAAGCAATTTAATGCGCGTACGCAGGACAAACCGGGCAAAGTTTTGCCTGTTGTTATCACAGTATACAAAGACAAGTCTTTCGACTTCGTTGTAAAAACACCGCCGGCGGCAGTTCAATTGATGGAAGCGGCTAAGATTAAAAAAGGATCTGGCGAACCTAACCGAGTAAAATTAGGAAGTGTGTCTTGGAATCAAATCAAAACGATTGCTGAAGATAAAATGGTAGACCTTAATGCGTTTACTGTTGAATCAGCAATGAGTATGATTGCAGGTACTGCACGTTCAATGGGTATGAAGGTAGCTGGAAAACGACCTTTTTAAATCTTAATAAAGCAATTTAAATGGCAAAATTAACAAAGAAGCAAAAAGAGGCTCGCGCCAAGATAGAGATAGATAAACTCTATTCTGTGGATGAAGGTTCTGCTTTGATAAAGGAGATTACCAATACGAAATTCGATTCATCAATAGAATTGGCAGTTCGATTGGGCGTTGACCCAAAAAAAGCGAATCAAATGGTTCGTGGCGTAGTTACATTACCTCACGGAACTGGTAAAGATGTAAAGGTTTTGGCTTTGGTGACTCCAGATAAAGAAGCAGAAGCTACAGAAGCTGGTGCAGATTATGTGGGTCTGGATGAGTATTTGGATAAAATCAAAGGCGGTTGGACTGATGTTGATGTAATCATCACCATGCCAAGTGTTATGGGTAAATTAGGTCCCTTAGGTCGTATTTTAGGACCAAGAGGTTTGATGCCGAATCCAAAAACAGGTACCGTTACAATGGATGTTGCGAAAGCAATAACCGATGTAAAAGGAGGTAAAATCGATTTCAAAGTTGACAAGACGGGTATTGTGCATGCCGCCATAGGCAAAGCATCTTTTACCGCTGATAAAATTGCAGGTAATGCAAAGGAATTATTGGAAACTTTGAACAAATTGAAACCAACTTCATCAAAAGGTGTTTATATGAAAAGTGTTTTCATGTCAAGTACCATGAGTCCAAGCGTTCAATTAGACCCCAAGACAGTTTAACTAACTGGTAGTAAAAATTTTTAGTATGACAAGAGAAGAAAAAGCAAACGTAATACAAGATTTGACTACAGAGTTAGGGGATAGCTCTACCATTTATTTGGCAGATATATCTGGATTGGATGCCAAAACAACCTCTGATTTAAGAAGAGCTTGTTTTAAGGCAAACATCAAGCTGTCTGTAGTTAAGAATACATTGCTTGCAAAAGCAATGGAAGCTTCTGAAAGAGAATTTGGTGAACTTCCTGAAGTATTGAAAGGCAATACTTCGTTGATGTTCTCCGAAGTAGGAAATGCACCAGCAAAACTTATCAAGAGTTTTAGAAAAAAGTCTGAAAAGCCTTTGTTGAAAGGTGCTTTCGTAGAGGAAGCAGTTTATATTGGTGATGAAAACTTGGATGCTTTAGTTAGCATTAAGTCTAAAGAGGAAATGATAGGCGAAATTATTGGATTGTTACAATCTCCCGCCAAGAATGTTATTTCTGGACTTAAGTCTGGTGGAGGTAAACTTGCCGGTATCCTAAAGACATTATCAGAAAGAGAATAGTACGCACTAAACTAATTATATTTTAAAATTTTATTAAACGATAGAAAAATGGCAGATTTAAA
>CAZYQR010000296.1:0-3993 GCA_964649755.1 uncultured Maribacter sp.
TTGCATGAAAATGAATTGAGGTGGCGTGGCAATTGAAACTTTTGCAAAGTTACCAAAATCAGTGCATATTTTTTAATTCTATTGGCGGTATTGCTTACAATTTTACTTCAAACTATAATTGCGCAAATAATATGGTATAATTAACCTCACCTTTTACTGAACTTTTCAATTCTCTATAAAAAGTCTAATAAAACGGTAGTTTATCTCTACCTAGTGCAAGTCCCATAAAAGGAACGTTTTATGGGACGCTAGCATTCTAATGCGTTCCGTTCTTTTGATTGAAATAATTTGCCGCCAAATAATATTAAGTTTTCAAAACAATTATATTTGCGGAACGAAAGTTACTTTAACATAATTTATATCATAAAAAGTTCACAAATCGTCAACACGGGAAGTGAATTTTAGCAAGTACCCGACTCTGACTGGTCTGAGCGAAGAAGGTTCAAACTCCAGCCAGGTCACCAGAGAAAGCAAAACCCACCAAAATGGTGGGTTTTTTATTTTTATGAAAATCCAAGCTTCCCTGAGATTTTTGGTAACATAAGCAACGTCAAGCATTAGCTTGTCAAGTTTTGCTTTTTGACCTTGTAACGGTTGGGTCCAACGAGCAGCGCGTAGTTAACCCCCCGTCCGAACGGCATTGGCCGGGCGGGCAGCCAGGTCACTTTTTAAGAAATTCATCAGTCACCATATGGCAGGAAAGACCTTTGCATCTTCAGTATTACTTTATAATAACGTTCCAATGGAGATAGTAAGTGAGTTATTAGGACACTCAAGCATAAAGATCACCCAGGAATATTATGGTAAGGTAATACAGAAAAGAGTTAGTTCTGAAATGAATAGGCTGATGAGAATTAATTAAATGATAATTATCATATTTAATCAATTTTTCTGACAATATCTTAGTTCCTTTTAATCGAAAGCAAAATGACGGAAGCAATCGGATTACCTTTGTCATTATCATTGGATTTACAACTAATTTTTATAAAATAAATAAGAAATTTTCATGAAAATCACATTCAAAAATCGATGGTTAGTAATTGTTGGGGGAATATTAATCCAACTGTGTTTAGGTATTATTTATGCTTGGTCTGTATTTACTGTGCCCTTGAGCACGGCCATAGAAGAAGGTGGAAAGGGCTTTACCGCATCGCAATCGGCCTGGATATTTTCAGTAGGGCTATTTACATTTTCTGTGTTTATGATCGTATCAGGAAGACTAATGAAACAACAAATCTCAACCAAGAAGCTTACGGCAATTGGTGGCATTTTACTTGGTCTCGGATATATTCTAGCGGGATATTCCGGGGGTAGTTTTCTAAGTCTTCTTCTTAGCATAGGAATTCTAGGTGGGGCGGGTATTGGTTTAGCTTATGCTGTTCCTTTGAAAATAGGAATTAGTTGGTATCCGGATAAAGTAGGACTAGTTTCGGGATTAGCAGTAGCCGGATTCGGATTTGGTGCCATGTTTTGGATCAAAGCGGCAGGAGCCTGGTTTGGCGGCGGACTTTTACAAAATTTTTCGATTTTCAACTTACCTGGGTTGGAAAGCACCTTTGTGCTCTATGGAATCATCCTAATAATATTTGTAATTCTGGGTGCTACTGTAATGAAATTACCACCTGATAATTACATTCCGGATGGATGGAATCCAAAGACGGATGCTTTGGATCCTGAGTTTGAGTCCATTGATGTTCACAGTTCAGAAATGCTTCGTACACCGCAATTCAGATTGTTGTTCAGCATGTTTTTACTTTCTGCCTTCGCTGGGCTTATGGTAATTTATTGTATTAAATTATTTGGTATTGATGCCCTTTCTGCACAAAGTGCGGCGGCTGCCTCAGCTACTGCGGGAACAGCCATGGCTGTCTATGCCATATTGAATGGTCTGGGAAGGATAATGTACGGGCGTTTGTCAGATACATTAGGAAGGAAAAAGACGCTTCGAATAATGATGTTTTCACAAGCCATTATGATGGCTTGCTTTTTCTGGTTGGGGCAATCCTCTCTTGGGTTAATATTAGGAGCCGGGGTTATTGGATTAAATTTCGGAGGAAACTTCGCTCTTTTCCCTGCAGCTACAGCAGTATATTTTGGCAAGAAGAATATCGGGGAAAATTACGGTTGGGTTTTTCTTGCCTATGGTTTTGCCGGAATATTCGGGCCCCTGTTAGCGGGTTTAGTAAAAGATACATCCGGTAGTGCAACAGGAATTGATTTTTGGCTTATTCCTTTTATGTCGGGTGCTGCCGCTTGTTTAATAGCAATGGTACTAACCTTCTTTCTTAAAATTCCGAGTCATAGGAAGGAATAATGGTGTAAACTATGTCCCTTTAACTCTGTAAACTATCTACCTTAACGAACATATCTAAAAGGCACGGATAATATTATTGATTTCTATACTTGCTTTCGGAATTATTTCTTGCGGATGCAAGTATCGAATTGACAAGGATGACTTGAAATACATTCCGTATGAAGGGAATGTATTAGTAGTCATTATGTCCGGCCAAAATCGTTATGACACCATTTACCTGAAAGACTTATAAGAATATAATAGATGTAATGACCCTTTATCATTATCTTCAGACGATTGTGAGGGTTAATCTATGGCGTGTAAAAGGTATGTCCCAAACTACGACCGATTTCTTGAGGGTAAAATTGGTTAGCGATGGTGCTTCACCAAACGGATGAATCTCTTCGGACAGATAGGTCACATAGTGAGATGGAATCCCAACTTTAAGGTCAGGATTTTTTTATGGAATAAACTGTGGTGAGAAGTTTATGCCGAGCATTTCGACCCTGCCATCCGGCAGGCAGGTTCGCTCAATACAGGCTTCGACGAGGTAAGCCCCCCGTCCGACCAAAGGTCATCCGGGCAGGCAGCCAGGTTACCAGAGAAAGAAAAACCCACCTAATTGGTGGGTTTTAATGATTACACATATTTTAATTCTCTTAATACGTAATTTCTCCTTCAAGTCTCCAGGTAGATATAGAGCCTTCAAATCTTGCATCAACAAAGACCATATTCCCTGTGGCGCCTTCAAACCTACCGCTGCCACCGACTATCTCCACGGTGCCTTCAAAAGTTCCGGTGGGGCATGTTGGGTCATTAGGATCATCACAAATAATTGTGGTATAATCCAAAGTGCGAATTTCGTCCCCGTGGGCCCCTATGTAATTCACATCATACGTGGTTATGAGTATACCGGGCCCTCCAAAAGCACAGGATGTTGGTCGGGCAAAACTTCCAGGCTGAATTTTTCCCAGATGGCCCATGTTCCCATAAATAAAATTTGCAGAAAGCGGAAATCCGCAATCTATATTAGGGGGTAAATCAGGATTTGCATCATTGTTAATTTTTCCTCTGATGGCCCTTGTTACCATCTTACCTTTCTTGCCTTTCGCCGCCTGGGCGTTCAGATTTTCCGGGCTGATGTTGACAGAATCTTGAACCGTTTCCTGACTGCAGGAAACAGCTATCACCATTAATGCCAGCATACCCAGCTTAAAGATTGCTTTCAGACTACTTTGGATTTTTGTTTTCATAATATTAGAGTTTAGATTACACTGCTTAAGCGTTAGGGTCCTTTGAAAAATAGAACAACAACGGGTATAAAATGATAATACTGAGGGAATTGTATTTAAGGTAATCATTTTAGCAGGTTTTATAATTATCCCGGGACGAACACAGTATTATAATGTCCGAACGCCTATTTTTATTTATCAAGAGCTATATTTAAATCCTTTTAATCAGGTTATTATGTCCTCTAAGAATCCGATTGCTGAATAAGGCAAACTCTGTGGGTCAACCCCAACCCCAGCCAGATTACAAACTTTTTTATTCAACTTGAATCTACTTTATTAAAGTTCAGATGAGTTCAATTGTTGATAACACTTCGACCTCAGGATTGATGAGTTTTTCGCAAAGACTTATATATTTCTCCAGCCCATAAAACCGAAGAGGCAAGGAGAAATAATACCATAAAATCAACT
>CAZYQR010000297.1:0-3955 GCA_964649755.1 uncultured Maribacter sp.
ATGCCCATCTTGTCTAAGAATGTCATGATGCCATATTTTGGGTTCCCCTGTGAACGTAGAATCCCAACTTATCCAAGGATAAATTGTATTGCTCTTTCCTGAAACAAATCCCCAGTTAATGGCTGCAATTTTATACTCTTTGAGAATGGGCATAACGGTTTCAAAGGTGTTGCCTCCTCCCCTGGCCACATATTCTGTGCAAAAAAGAGGTCTGTCATATTTCTTGAGTTCTTCAATTTTTCTCCGCACATCATCCATATTACCATCATAGGCATGAAAAGAAATAACATCAGAATTCTCAATCATAAATTTGTCGACCGCCGGTAGACTGTCTGGAGTGCCCCAATGGTCAATATTCCCACGCCATATACCCGTGGTCAAAGGTTGTGACGGGTTTACTTCCCTTGCCCATTTCATTACCTTTCTCAACAATAACAAGGAGTATTTCTGCTTGTCTTTGACCTCGAGTTCTTTTCGCCCTGGTTGCCCAGCAACATTATCTGGCTCATTATAAACATCCCAAACCAATACGCGTTCATCATTGGCAAAATGACTTGTAACCCCTTTAATATATCCCTCTAATTCTTTGTGTCTAGTTGTATCTCCCAAAATTTCGGCCCCAGGTGCTTGCACCCAACCGGAATTGTGAACGTGAGGAATGGGCTCTGGTTGTTTTCCCAATTTTGGAATAGGATGCCAAACATCATCCAATAAAACAAACATGGTCTTTATTTTATGCTTTTCAGCCAAGGAGAGATAGGCATCCAAGCGTTTTAAGAAGCCTAAAGAATCTTGTTGCCAAAGCAAATTATGCAAATAGACCCTATGAAGATTCATACCCAAATCTGCGGACCAACCCAACTCCCTATCTATAGTTTCAGAGTCAAAAGTGTCTTCCTGCCAAAATTCCAATTGATTTATGGATGTACTCGGATTAAAATTAGCACCTACCAACCAAGGTTGCTTTTCAAACCATTCCCAAGCCTTTTCTTTAGACCATTGCTCCGTAATTTCGTGACTTTCAACTTTTTTCTTTCCTTCTTTTTTATTGTCCATACAGGCAATGCCCAAAACCGCCAATACGGCAATTGCTAATTTTTTCATTGATGCTTTTATTTAAGATGAGTGTAAATGATTCCAGTGATTATGGCAAGACCAAAACTTAATAACGTCCCAATAAGAATATATTCTGTAAGTTTTCGGTTGTTTTTATCTTTCAAGTCATTGAACCTGAAAACCGATTTTGCCGTAATCAATAATCCTATTGCTTCCCACCTTCCTAAAATTATAAACAGCAGCACAAATAGCCGTTCAATTATGCCAATATACTTGCCTGCATTCGGTAAAGACTTATGATCCAATTCAATTTTACTGGACATTCCTTCCAATAATTGACTCATAATAATTGCAGTTGGAAAGCTAACAAAAACAACAGCCGTAACTAAATGCCAATCTATATTTTCCATTAAGAACATTGTCTGCCCTATTAAATTTCCATAGTAAGCACAACCATATAAAACGATGATATGCAGCAGCTGATCTATGAAAAATGGAATTGCCTTATTTTTGAATAAAGCATTCGAATATAGTTTCCCCAAGTCTATAAAGTAGTGTGAAATAGTGATGAACAAAGCGATATTCAAATACTCCCAATCCCACAATAGGATCATGGTCACTGCAAAATGAACTAGAATATGGAAGTATAAATACTTGGATTTTGCTTTATTGGCCTCTTTATGAATTACCCAAAGATAGGGTTGCAATAAAAAATCCGCAATAAGATGGGCTAAGAAGAGTTTGGTAAATAAGATCATTCATTGATTGCTTTAATTGTTCGTTCGTAATAAACCAAAAGGTCCTCTACAAGATTCAATCTTGCTCTTTTCTTTCTTTGGCTTACCGCTGATTGTTTAATATTCAATTGCTCTGCCAAGTTTTGCTGTGATACATTGGGGCTACTTAATGACAAGAATACTATTTCAGCAGAAACAGGGCTCCAATCATCCATGAAATCAGAGGCAAGTTTAAATATAAGGTTTATTGTGTTATTGTATTCTTCATCTGCTGACGTGAGCATTAAAGTTACCTTATTTTCTTTTAATACTTCCAAGGTTCTTCCGGAACGTTGGTAAGCTGTACCGTTGGACTCACTTACCCCAGCACCAATATAGGTTTCACTGCCAACACCAATACCCATTCGAATATCCAGTCCTTTAATTGATTTTATCAATGCCTTTAATTGTATGGCAGCATATAAGGCATGTTTCACCTTGATACGCAGCTGTATTTCGTCGCCTCTGTATATTTCCCATGTTGAAGGTGTATCACCCCATTGGATTAAACATGATTTGAGCTTGGCCATCCATTCCTTAGAATTATGCCCTCTCGAATTGATGATATCGCCTGTAATAATTGCAACCCTTTTCATAAGTTAAAAAGCTAATATATTTAATTATAAGCTAATATACTAATATTTATATATATAAGCTAATTAAGTAATATAAAATAATTTGAAATTAAATGTAAAAATCTAAAACCAGCGCCTTACCTGCGTACAATACTGTTGAAATTCCTTGCCAAAAATAGTGGTCAATGCCTCCTCCTCAGGTTTAATTTGAAACTTGTTCATGTAACCCACAAATCCAGCTGCCAATAACGTATTAAAAGCATTGCCCAACCAAAGACCCCAAGCCAATAAAACCAATAAGATTGCCAAATACATAGGATTTCTAGTAAACTTATAAATTCCTCTTGTCACCAATTTAGTGGTCTTAAAAGGTAATCTAGGGTCAATTGTGGTCTTTGAAGTAAAAAACTGAAATAACGAAATTATTGCTATCAACACAGCTATACCCATTAAAACCAATATTAGGTAATCACGTCCAAAAAACTGAAAATCACCAAAAGGCAAAAACCTTGACAATAAATACATTAATAAGGAAAATATCAAAAAAAACAAGTGCTGGTGGCAGTTTTAAGCTCATAATGCATTAAAATATTAGTAAATAAAATTACTACTTTTGATTCAGTATATATTTCTGCCAATTCTTTTAAATAATATTCCATAAAAAACGCTAATGTTCTAAGGTATATTAGGGTTTCATAAAGAATAATTGCAACCAAAATAATAAAGGACATGAAACTTGTTTTCGCTACACATAATGAAAATAAAGTAAAAGAGGTTCAGGCCATATTACCGCCACACATCTCACTATTATCCCTCATTGATATTGGTTGCCTAGAAGAAATCCCAGAAACTGGTAAAACACTAGAGGAAAATGCAATTCTAAAAGCCAATTATATTACCCAAAAATTCAGTTACCCCTGCTTTGCCGATGATACCGGCTTAGTAGTAGATGCATTAGACGGCGCTCCAGGTGTTTATTCAGCTCGCTATGCCGGTGAAAGCAGAGATGCTAATGCAAATATGAGTAAGCTTTTAAATGAGCTAAGCCACATAAAAGATAGAAGGGCAAAATTCGAAACAGTTATAGCTTTGAACCTTAATAATGAACAATTTATTTTTACAGGCAAGGTTGAAGGTGAAATCGTTCAGGAGAAAAGTGGCGAAAAAGGTTTTGGCTATGACCCTATTTTTAAACCAAATGGTTATACTAAAACTTTCGCCGAATTGCCCTTGGAGGTAAAAAACAAAATTGGTCATCGTGGTAAGGCCATTCAAAAGTTGATTTTGCATCTAAAAAGTTTAGCACATGCCACAGAATAAGTAAAAAAAGGATTTCATAAAGATAAAGGTTGTCTTTACCGCTAATGAACTTTTATTCCAACTTATTTGTATGTTATGTCCCCATAAATTTTCAAAGCCCACATATAAATAAATAGTAGTACCTTTGCGCCTTTAATAATTGCCGCCGGTATGGCAGGTGTTGCGCTGAGTCTAATGGGTTATAAACGATAATCGCTCTATACAACATACATATTTGCGATTAAGTAA
>CAZYQR010000298.1:0-3947 GCA_964649755.1 uncultured Maribacter sp.
CAATGCTTCTTGGGTAATCGCCTCTGTTAAATGGATATTCTTTCCATGATATTTTTCTAAACCTGGAACCGCCCAAACTTCTTTGCCTTCTTTACCATTGCCAAAATTATCGGTTCCTAAATAACTCTCTGGTGCTCCAGCGGCATGGCCAGCGATATTTACATCAAAACCTAAGTTCAAAGGATTCTCGCCGGGGGTACCAATGGCGCCTAAATGTGCTTTTCCAGAATGCACGGTATAATAACCGGCGTCATTTAAAACTTGAGGTAAGGGTGTTGCATGAACTGCCAAAGAATCCCCAGCAATCGGACTCATTCCGTTTACATTCCATAGAGGAAACTCCAATGTAGGATGGTTTTTTTCCATAGGTTGGATGCTGTCTTTTCGCAACGTCCAGTTGGTAACCCTATGGCGTGCGGCATTCATCCCAGTCATAAGGCTTACACGAGTAGGCGAGCAAACAGCCGTTGCATAGGCCTGCGTAAATTTAACCCCCTCCATTGCCAAACGTTCCATATTAGGTGTTCGATAAACTTCATTAAAAGGTGTCTTCTTATACCAAAACGGCACTGAGGTGTCTTGCCAGCCCATATCGTCTACAAAAAACAAAACAATATTGGGTTTTGGTTCTGGGATTTCCTCAGATTCACAGGCGCCAAAGACAATTGCCAATAAAACAATTGCAAAAAATCTATATTTCCTCATTCTCAAAAACTTTTAAAACTGGTTTACCTCTCCAAAAATCAGGAGCTTCCAAACCTAGTAGATAGGCAATTGTCGCTGCGGTATCATAAGTAACTATACTTACGTCCAAATCTCCTTTCGCAGGAATATTTTTACCATAAATAATCCATGGTATTTCAACCTCTAATAAAGTTTTCCCGCCATGTCCCTTTTCAATACCTCCGTGATCCGAACTGAAAATAATGATGGTTTCCTCCATCATTCCACTCGTTTCCAATTCTTTTAAAATCTTACCTACAAGGCCATCAATAATCTCAACAGCCTCATAATACTCGGGAGTGTCATGACCAATATTATGACCTGTGCCATCAGGCTCGTCAAAATGAATAAATGTCAATGCTGGTTTTTCCTTAGCAATAAATTCCAAAGCCTTATACGCAGTGTCCTCATCGGTTTCCCCATTAAAATCCAAATCGACCATATTCTTTTCAAACAAATAACCAATACCTCCCCATTTATAGGAAACTCCCTTTTTTGCTTCTGGCATTTGTTCGTCGATAACACCAAAAATAGTGGGATATATATTGCCCTTACCAATAATCCGAGAGGACACTTCAGGGATTTTGCTACCCCATTCTGTGTACCCATGAAGCTCTGGTCCCGAACCCATAATCATTGATGCCCAATTCACGGCACTTGAAGATGGTAAAACCGCCCTAGCTTTTAATGAATAGGAACCTTGTGCCATCATTCTTCTTAGATTGGGCACTTTCGCTTTCTTAAAAGCATAAGCACCGAAACCATCTGAACCAATTAGAACCACATGTTTTGCCAAAGGCTTCGGCGCTTCTATTTTTGTTTCAGTTTTACACGAAACCAATACTAGTACTATTGAAAAGCATACTATAGAAATTCTCCCCATATCCTTAATTTTTCAACGCTGAATTTAGCCAGACTTTTTTGTTCTTCGAAAGCTCAATTTCAACCGCTGCAGAACCATACTTTATTTTAGTTGTTTTTGTGGCTGCCGACAATAATCCCAGTTTAACAAGATTGCCATCTTGCCATTCAATATCTACTTCAATATTACCCCGCGCCTTTATTCCTTTAATGTTTCCATTTTTCCAATTAGCAGGTAGTGCTGGCAATATTCTTAAAAACCCTTCGTGGGATTGTAATAATAGCTCAACCATGGCCGCAGTATACCCAAAATTACCATCAATTTGAAAAGGTGGATGCTCATCGAACATATTATCTGCAATTGAAATTTGTAAGAACTTTTTAATGTTTTCCTCGGCTGATTTGGCATCTAACAAGCGAGCATTAAGGTTGATCATCCAAGCCCTACTCCACCCCGTACCAGCACCACCATGTTGTAAGCGGTAATCGATAGTTTTCTTCGCGGCGGCGAATGCTTCCGAATTCTCCGAAGTTATTTCATCCCCAGGATGCAATGCATATAAATGTGACATATGACGATGCCCTTTTTCGGGTTCTTCATAAGGCTCATTCCACTCCAACAATCTACCATCCTCCCCAATAACAACTCCTGGGAATAACTTTTCTCTTTTCGCTTCAACTTCTTTTGTGAATTCATCCTGTATTCCCAAAATTCGAGCAGCTTCCAATACATTATCAAAAACCTCAGCTATAATCTGATGTCCCATAGCACTGCCAAAGGAGACTGCGGCAGAATTACCATCAGCATCAAAATATGAGTTCTCAGGAGAGGTTTCTGGTGATGAAACCCAAGATTCACTTTTTTCATCCCAAACCAGCCAGTCCAGATAAAACTCTGCGATTCCCTTTAAAACAGGATAGGCTCTATTTTCCAGGAATTCCTTGTCTTCTGTAAATCTATAATGCTCCCAATAGTGTTGTGCACACCAACCACCTCCATGGATCCAGGAGCCCCAATAGGCCCTCTCAGCACGCATAAAAGGCGTAGCCCATAAATCGGAAGCATGATGCGCCATAGTTCCCCTATTTATCCCATATTGTTTTTTCGCAGTGTTTTTACCTCTTTCCAAAACCCTGTCTAGGTAATTAAAAAAGGGCTGATGCAACTCACTCAAATTGGTAACCTCAGCAGGCCAATAATTCATTTGCAGGTTGATGTTCAAATGATAATCGGCATTCCAGGGAGCAGTAATATGTTCATTCCAAATACCCTGTAGATTAGCAGGATTGGTCCCTTGCCTAGAAGAAGCTATCAAAAGATACCGTCCATATTGAAAAAGTTTTGCCGCCAAATCCGGATCATCACTCCCATCTTTTATCCGTTGCAGTCGAGCATCTATTGGCAGACTATCCAATGCTTTCCCTCCCAAATCCAAGCTCACTCGATCATATAGCTTTTTATAGTCCGTTTTGTGGTTTTTCAACAGTGCATCAAATGAATGGTTTGAAACCTTCTCCAAGGTTTCCAAATTCTTTGTTTCATAATTCCCGCCATGATAAAATGAAGTGTTGCCTACCAAATGAATCACTACTTTCTTCACCCCTTTTAAAACTAATTGCCCTTTATTGGCAGTTACCGTCCCAGTTTCATGCTGCACTTGTAGCCTTGTTTCAAATTTAACTCCATAATCCAACTGAAATGGTCTAGAATCTCTTTTACCATCGTATTGGGTTACGACCCCTTTCATACTAATTTCTTTATCTGAGGGATTCCGAGTTGTTACTGTCGCGTAGCCTTTATCCTTGGGGCGATCCATTCTTAGTGTAAAATCCATGCCCTCAGGTGCTGTTGTAGCCAGTTCTATGACCAAAACATCATCGGGATTTGATACGAAAACTTTTTGGGAATAGGAATTCCCTTTTGAATCATAGGTTACGGTAACCAGAGCATCATTTAAACGCAATGCTCTTGAATAGTTCTCTATTGTTCTTTCTTTTTGAAAATCGATATACAAATCGCCCATGGTCTGGTGCGAACGAACAATAGTTTTATAAGAGAATTTTTCCACGATCAGACTATCTACTTCATGGGTTCTTCCTTCATTCAACAAACTTCTAATTTCTTTCAAGTCATCTGGCGTTCCACGAGAATCAAGCCAATCCGGACCACCTGGCCACATAGAATCCTCATTCAGTTGAATTCGCTCATTATGTGGGTCACCAAACACCATGGCCCCTAAACGACCATTACCTACAGGCAAGGCCTGCATCCATTCTTTTGCTGGTTGATCATACCATAAATTATCCTCATATGCTTCTTTCTCATTCCCACACGAAGTGAGAAACAAAATGAAAGAGAGCAT
>CAZYQR010000299.1:0-3945 GCA_964649755.1 uncultured Maribacter sp.
AAGAAATAGGCTAAAAGATGAGTGATAAAAGACTGACCTTTAAGAAAAGACTACACATACTTAAGCATCATTATAGAGATAAGAAAATGGCACCTGCGTTCAACGCACTCCATACATTTCTATACGCTCCCGATGATACCACGCATTCAGGTTCCCACGTAAGAGGTGCTGATGATTTAAAGCGTACCATGAATATGGTAATCATGGCCTTGATTCCCGTATTGTTGTTTTCAATGTTCAATGCAGGGTATCAACACTTTTCTGCCATCAATGGTTTTCCTTCCGATTTTTCTGTGATGGAGCATTTTCTAACCTGGGATAACTTCTGGATAGGAATTATAAAAGTTTTGCCATTGGTTGTGATATCGTATGGAGTGGGATTGCTTGTCGAATTCATTTTTGCCATCATTAAGGGTCATGAGGTAGAAGAGGGATACTTGGTAACAGGTATGTTGGTTCCTTTGATCGTCCCAATTGACACTCCACTCTGGATGTTAGCGGTTTCCGTTGTTTTTGGTGTAGTTATCGGAAAAGAGGTTTTTGGCGGTACCGGTATGAATATATTGAATCCTGCCTTGACCATTAGGGCATTTTTGTTTTTCGCCTATCCTACTTGGATGAGTGGTGATAAGGTTTGGGTTTATGAAGCTGTTGAAAGGGCAGGTACTGCAGATGCCATTTCAGGAGAGACTGTGTTGGGGTATTTGGCCCAGAATAAAGGTGCTGAGATTACTTACTCCATTTCTGATATGTTCTTTGGGTTTATTCCAGGTTCTATTGGTGAAACATCGACTTTTTTGATTCTTCTTGGAGGATTGTTTTTGGTGTTCAGTAAAATTGCCAGCTGGCGAATTATGTTGAGTGCTGTAATTGGGTCGTTGGTGATGGGATTGATTTTCAATGTGGTTGTTGATGCCGGAATCATCACGGAAACCAGTACATTTTATGGACTTATGAGTTTTGAATACTGGCAACATTTACTTGTTGGTGGTTTGGCTTTTGGGATTGTGTATATGGCCACTGATCCCGTAACCGGGTCCCAGACCAATCGCGGAAAATGGATTTACGGATTCTTGATCGGGTTTATGTCGGTAATGATCCGTGTATTCAATCCGGCTTATCCAGAAGGTGTTTTCTTGGCGATATTGCTTATGAACGTATTTGCGCCTACCATTGATCACTATGTCGTAAAGGGCAATATCAAAAAGAGATTAAAGCGACTTAAGAGCGCTACTATTCTACCCAAGGATTCCGATAGTAAAGCAGAAGAACTAAAAGCAGAAACAGTTTAATCATGGCAATTAACACAGAAAAGAATAGTTACACAGTAATCTTCGCAACCGTAATGGTTATAGTCGTAGGTACGGTTTTAGCCTTTTTAGCCTCTTCTTTGAGCGATAAGATCAAGGAAAACGAAAGATTGGAAAAGCAGCAGAATATTCTATATGCTATGGGCATCAATCAGAACGAAGGTGAGGGTAACGTCAGTTTCATTCCTACTGATCAGGTAGCAGGTGAATTTTCAAAATACATTAAAGAACAATTGATTATTGAAGGGGATAAAATCACTAAAGATGACCAAGCCTATTTAATTGATCTTAAAAAGCAAGCTACAGCGGCCAAAAATGGGGAAACTAGAAAGTTACCCTTATTCATTGGGGATAAGGACGGGAGTCAATTCTACATTATTCCAATGAGGGGCAAAGGGCTTTGGGATGCTATTTGGGGCTTCGTAGCACTAGATGATAAAATGGTGGTACAAGGTGTTTATTTTGACCATGCCGCTGAAACTCCAGGTCTTGGGGCAAATATTAAGCAGCGCTATTTTATGGACGATTTTTCTGGAGAATCTATATTGGCAGGAACAAAATATGCAGGTATTGCCGTTGCCAAAGGAAATAATGATCCTTTGAATCAAATAAAGGATGATAATGAAGTCGATGCACTTGCCGGTGCAACCATAACTGGCAATGGTGTTTCTGCAATGATTAGCGAAAGCGTTAATATGTACAAGGATTATTTAGAAACGATTAGAGTTAAATAATATGGCACTACTTACAAAAAAAGATGCAAGCTTAATTTTAGATCCACTGGCGGATAATAACCCCATTACCATACAGGTATTAGGTATCTGTTCCGCCTTGGCAATTACGGCAGAGTTAAAAGCTTCAGTCGTAATGGCCATTTCAGTACTTTTTGTATTGGGTATTGGGAATGTGGTAATCTCTTTAATGCGTAACATTATTCCATCGAAAATTAGAATCATTGTTCAACTAATCGTAGTTGCAACTTTGGTGATTATGGTAGATCAAGTCTTAAAGGCGTTTGCTTATGAATTGAGTAAAACCCTTTCTGTATTTGTGGGTCTGATAATTACAAACTGTATTATTATGGGTCGTTTTGAAGCCTTTGCCCTGGGTAATGGTCCATGGAAATCCTTTTTAGATGGAATTGGAAATGCTCTTGGATATGGGATTATATTGATAATCGTAGGGTTCTTTAGAGAACTTTTAGGATCTGGAACTTTGTTTGGCTTCCCAGTTTTGGGCAACCCAATCTCTAAAACAGGATTGTACGCCACTGGCTATGAAAACAACGGATTCATGATTATTCCGCCAGCAGCATTGATTGTTGTGGGTATCATTATATGGATCCAACGTTCGAGAAACGTAGCATTAATCGAGGACAACTAATAGTTATTTAAAAGAAATATCATGTTAGAACATATAGAATTATTTTTTAGATCCATATTTATTGATAATATGGTATTTGCGGTTTTCTTAGGAATGTGTTCCTATTTGGCCGTATCAAAGAAAGTAGCTACAGCTGTTGGTTTGGGAGCTGCCGTAATTTTCGTTTTGGCGGTTACAGTGCCATTAAACTGGTTGTTGGATCAGTATCTACTTCGTGACGGTGCCTTGGCTTGGCTAGGACCTGAATATGCTGATTATAATCTTAGCTTTTTATCCTTTATTCTGTTTATCGCAACCATTGCAACGATGGTGCAATTGGTTGAAATAGTGGTTGAAAAATTTTCGCCAGCACTTTATAACTCACTAGGTATATTTTTACCATTAATTGCAGTGAACTGTGCAATTTTAGGAGGTTCATTGTTCATGCAATCACGTGAAATCGCTTCTTTGGGATTAGCTTTTAATTATGGGGTAAGTTCCGGTATTGGCTGGTTCTTGGCCATTTTGGCCATTGCCGCCATTCGAGAAAAAATAAGATATTCAAATGTACCGGCTCCTTTAAGAGGCCTTGGCATAACCTTTATCATCACAGGTTTAATGGGTATCGGTTTCCAAAGTTTTGGTGGTATGTTGACTGGCGGAGGCGAGGCTGCTCCTGTTGAAGAAAAAACTACTGCCGAGAAGATCGAGAAGATCGAGAAAATTGAGGATAAAGAAAATCAAAAGGAGATCGATGAAAAAGAGATCTCATATAATGACGCTATAAACAAGTAAAAATGATTTTAGCTACTAGTACAGGTGGAACAATTTTAATTACGGTAATATCGTTCCTAATTCTTTTATTATTGTTGGTTGCACTTTTGTTGTTCACAAAAGAAAAACTGTCTCCTTCAGGACCTGTTACCATTACAATTAATGGAGAAAAGAAAGTTGAAGTGGGTTCTGGCGGGTCATTACTTTCAACTTTAGGTAACCAGAAAATATTTCTTCCTTCGGCATGCGGTGGAGGTGGTACATGTATTCAATGTGAATGTCATGTATTATCAGGAGGCGGAGAAGCCTTACCAACCGAAACGCCACATTTCTCTAAAAGAGAATTGAATGAAGGTGCTAGATTGGCATGTCAGGTTAAGGTAAAACAAGATATGGATATCACCATTCCTGAAGAGGTTTTCGGTATAAAGAAATGGGATGGTACGGTTGTCCGTAATTATAATGTGGCCTCTTTTATTAAGGAATTCGTTGTTGAAAT
>CAZYQR010000300.1:0-3934 GCA_964649755.1 uncultured Maribacter sp.
ATGCTTTAAGTTACTTAATACCAATTATATATAATATTTTATCTAAACTATATTTTTACATAAAAGTAATTATTATTGTGCATTTTAGCCAGATTTACTCCTTTCTTTTATTAGATTTGCAGAAATATTTGTTACAGTGGTAAACTCAGAGGATTTTGTAAAGCGGTTGGAGAAAATACTTCGATATTACGACTTATCGGCCTCTGTCTTCGCGGATAAAATCAAAGTACAACGTTCTAGTATTTCCCATTTACTTTCTGGTAGAAATAAGCCAAGTTTAGAGTTCGTATTGAAAGTAATCAAAACCTTTCCTGAAGTAAATCTGTATTGGCTATTAAATGGCAAGGGGGCCTTTCCCCCACTTTCTACGAGCCAATCACAAACGACTGGCCCTACCCAGCATCCCATTTTACAAAAAGAAGAAGCGCCAACTGTCCAATCCACTAAAGAAAAAACGATAGAAAAAATCATTATTTTTTATAGTGATGGTAGTTTCAAATCGTACCAAGAATAAGAATGCTGACAAAATGGTTGTTATTTTTAATTATAGCTATTCTATTTACCACTAAATTCTTTATTTTGTGTTCATGTTCAGAAAAATCTGTATTTCAATAGTTACACTTATAGTTTTAAGTTCTTGTTATCAGCCCCAAAGGGATTGTAAGGCATATAAAGACGGTGAATTTAGTTTTACCACGACTATTAATAAAAAGGAAGTGACCACTACCTTCTTAAGGAAAGGGGACCTGGAAATTGACTATTTTAGTGGTAAGGCAGATAGTTCATCAGTTCGTTGGATCAATGATTGTGAATACATCGTAAAAAAACTACATCCAAAAAACAAAGCGGAAGAGAAATCTGTACATATGAAAATATTGGCAACAACTGATAATTCATATACATTTGAATACAACATTGTAGGAGACAATAATAAATCTAAAGGAATAGCTATAAAAACCAACTAACCATGTTCGAAATATTATCAAGCCCTGATGCTTGGGTGGCATTGCTAACACTAACGTTTTTGGAAATCGTATTAGGTATCGACAACATTATTTTTATATCGATAGCGGCAGGGAAATTAGAACAAAAACAACGCAAAAAGGCAACCAATATAGGGTTGGTGCTCGCAATGGTCATGCGAATTGTATTGTTATTCGGGATTTCATTGCTTACCAGTATGAAAAAACCTTTTTGGATTTTGGATAGTGATTGGGTTTCTGGTGGAATCAGTGGCCAAGGATTGATTTTATTTGGGGGCGGACTGTTCCTACTATACAAAAGCACTTCAGAAATACATGAAAAAGTTGAAGATAAAGGGCATGATGAACGTGAAGTGAAAAGCCATCGTTCAGCATCATTGATGAATGCCATTCTTCAAATTACCGTTATAAACATTGTATTTTCCTTTGATTCTATATTAACTGCTATTGGAATGACAAATGGCATTTCACCTAATCCTAATGACGCGCTCCTTTTAATGGTAATCGCCGTGGTCATATCCGTTTTGATCATGATGTTGTTTGCAAACCCAGTAGGCGAATTCGTAAATAAACACCCATCAATTCAGGTTTTGGGCTTGTCTTTCTTAATCTTGATTGGATTTATGTTAATAGCCGAATCAGCACACCTATCACATCTTGTGGTATTTGGCAATGAAGTAGGCACTATTCCAAAAGGATATCTGTACTTCTCAATTACCTTCTCTTTGATGGTTGAATTTTTTAATATGAGAATGAAGAAAAACAAAACTGTAGCACAAGAAATAGTTGAGGATTGATTCTTTTCACCTCCCCTTAATTAGGTCTATGGTAAGCAACCTTTGGGTTTTTCTGCTTCTGCTTTCGAAAAAGGCGTTGCTGCTGTTTAACCGTTAATGTACTCCCGTCGGGACTCCATCCTGGTGGGCCAAAGATGTACATTAAAACATGCGAGAATTTCTTTGCTTTCTTAACGTCGTTCCAGATGTCCTTAAACTCATGTGTGAGTATAACGATTGGATTGTAGGATTCTGGTGCATGAATAACACCATACTTAACATCAACACCATCATCCAATTCTTTCCAAGTGCCGAATATTTTATCAAAAAAATTCAAGAAACCACCATGGTTTTTGTCTAAATACTCCACATTTTGGGCGTGATGTACCTGATGCATGGTATGCGTATTGAATATTTTCTCAATGAATCCCATTTTAGGAACATATAACGAATGCAATTGAAATTGCCATAATGCCTCTATTCCAAGACACACAACGACCATCTCCGGAGGGAAGCCTAATGCCGGCAACCACATATAAAACAAAGGCTTGTAAAGAATCGTGAACCAGCCATTTCGGACAGCAGTTCCCAAATTATAGTTCTCCGAAGAATGATGCACAATATGGGCAGCCCATAACAAACGTACTTCATGATTGGCACGGTGAAACCAGTAATATGTAAAATCATCTGCCAGCTGACACAACAACCAAATATACCATGCGTACCCAAAAGATGTATAACCCATAATATTGGTTCTTATACCATCTACCATTGGATTGAACAATTCATAGGTGAATTCGAATATCACGATTGCAGAAATCACCTTGATCAAGGGTGCGATGATGGCTGAACCTACACCCATAAAGCCACTAGCAAACAAGTCTTTCCACACATACAAATCCTCATCACCATGAGTTTTGCTATAAGCTAGTTCCAATAAGATAAATGCTATAAAACAGGGTGCTCCGTACACCAGGGGGTTGGTAAAATCCATAGATTTAAATTTATTGCAAAGATACAGTATAATGTGGGATCCTTGCAAAACATATTAATGGGATTATTCCTTATTGTCCCTTAAAATTTCATTTTGTTCTTTCATGAGCTGCTCCAAGTTGGCCAACAATTCAATGTTCTTTGGGGTCGTCTCTTCTGAGTTAGAAGGGTCTTCTGCCTTAGTCCGGAAACGGTTCATGAACTTAATAACCACAAAAATGGTCAATGATATTATCGCAAAATCAATTACCACTTCGATTAATTCGCCATATCCTATAGCCACTTCTTTGACTTCAGCATAGGCTTCACGAAGTACATATTTCTTTTCAGATAAATTAACTCCTTCAGTCATTAGGGATAATGGTGGCATAACAATCTTTTTCACTAAAACATTCACAACTTTGTTAAAAGCAGTCCCTATGATGATACCTATAGCCATATCAATCATATTACCTTTAATCGCAAAATTCTTAAATTCCTGTATAAAATTTTTCATTGAAACTGCTAAAATAAGGTTATTTGACCCTCATCGTCTGCATCAGGGTCTTCAGTGCTTTCAGGCTTTTTTTCTGAAGCTTTAGCGGTTTGCGAACTTACATCTTCCTCGTCAACAACTTCAATCTCACTGGCCACTTGCTCCTCTGGTTCTTCATACGGTAATGAATTCATCACATTAATGTTCTTCACCTTATCCGAGGTTAATTGATTACCTAAAGCTTTTATTCCTTTAATCGTTATAAAATCCTCTATATCAACACTTAAATTTGGTTTAGCATCTTTACCCCTAGGTTTAGAATATTCTAATTCAACAACGGGTCGCCAATCTGTGGAAACCAATTCCAAATACGATTTTTGATGCTCAGAAATAAACAAATCCTCCCTATTTCCTTGTTCAATCAAAAATCGTTTTACATAAAACCGTTCTTTATCACCATCCCAATATATTGCGGACAATGGTTTGTTCGGATTCCATTTTTCAAGTACGATCATATCGTCATCAAAACGGGAAGTCATAGTTGGCAGGATAGTTTTTGCAATTCCTTTTTGGTTGACAATCAACAATAGATCATCTCCACGAAACTCCCCAAGCAACTCTCCTCGACCATCTACATTGAGTCGCCGAACAACATCATCGAACCAATTTTACGTGGTTTTAAAGTTGAAACTCCTTTTTCAGGAGTC
>CAZYQR010000301.1:0-3927 GCA_964649755.1 uncultured Maribacter sp.
TTTTATAAAAATAAAAAACCCACCATTTTGGTGGGTTTTGTTTTCTCTGGCAACCTGGCTGGAGCTTGAACCCCTTCCGTAATCATTTGATATTTAAATAGTTACAATCTGTATCTTCAAAGTACGCACCGAATAGCGCACCGGATTGTACTTATATTTTAAATGAACTTATTTGTATGTAAATGTCGGCAAAATAGATTTGGAGTAAAAGAAATTGGCTTTATATGCTAGGCTTAGAGGCTATTCCTGCAATTCTATATTATTTCTTTCTGCTTTTTCTTCCTGGCCTTTCATTAAAAGCCAGGAAGAAAAAGCTTACAATGTCTTTTTAAAATTAAACACAGCTATCCGGATTTTCACAAAATACTTTACACCACCGGGTTTTATTTTTATTAGTGATTGAACTTTAGCTTAGTTCGGTTCAAATATAAAAGTTGCCTAAAGTTGACGTAGTAAAATCACACAGAAAGCCAGAATATTAAAAGCTTTCCAATGTATTACTATTGTTTCGAAACGTTCTAATCATCCAAAATATGGAACTGCCAATTTTCATTGTCTGATTTTTGATGCTCTGCCCGCATGATCTTTGCCATTTTATTAACAACATCAGGATGCTCTTCAGCTACATTGTACAGTTCCTGTATATCATCGGACAGATTAAAAAGCTGGATCGCCATATTATTCTCCTTCCGTATATTTTGACGAAGTGCTTTCCATTTGTCCATCCGTACGGCTTGCTCTCCATCAGCTTCCGGATATTCCCAATAAAGGTATTCGTGTTTTTTTCTCTGGGGTTTCCCTTCCAGGGTAGGTAATATACTCATCCCATCAGCATAGGAAGGTACTTTTGCTCCGGCAATGTCACACAATGTTGGAAGCACATCCCAGGATGCAGAAATCAGATCGGATTGCGTCCCGGGTTTGATATGTCCAGGCCAGGATGCGATGAAAGGCACCCGGATACCGGCTTCATGCAGGGTCTCTTTTACCCATCCGTCATCGCTTTTGAACGGACCGCCACTATTGAACCAGGGAGAATCTATACCTCCTTCGTGGTAGGTAGGCCCGTTATCGGAGGTGAAAATGATCAGGGTATTGTCATAAACTCCCAAATCTTTAAGATGTTGGATCAGTTGCCCGACTTGCCAGTCCAGATAAGAGACCATTGCAGCATAAGCAGCGTGTGGATATCGTTGGGGAAAATAACCCTGGTCCCCAACCCCCATGTAAGGTTTTTCATCGCCAAATTTCTTCACGTAATAATCAACCCATTCTTCAGGGGCCTGCAAAGCCAAATGAGGAATGGGTGTTGCCCAGTACATGAAAAACGGTTTTGATTTGTTCACATCAATAAACTGAATGAGCTTCTTAAACATCAAATCGGGGGAATATTCCTTCAGGTTGAACCTTTTATAACTATCCAGGTCATAAGGATCAGCCCCTTTGGGAACGAATCCGGTATGAGGGGCTACAGTATCATTATCCAGATGGACCCTTCTCTCGTTTTCATATAGATGCAGCGGATAATAAGTATGGGCCTGTCTTTGACAATTGTACCCATAAAAAAAATCAAATCCTTTCTTCGTGGGGATACTGTTTGTTTGTGGAGCACCCAGCCCCCATTTCCCAACCATCCCCGTCGCATAACCCACCTGATGAAGCAGGTTGGCAATTGTTATGGTACTATCGGGTAAAGGGCTTTGTCCCTCGAGGGTCGAATCCTTTGCCATGGCTCGATAGTTCCAGACATCGCCACGCTCTTTCCATTCATCGTTACCGCGAACAAAAGCATGACCGGTATGTCTTCCAGTTAGTAAAACACTGCGGGAGGGAGCACAAACTGTTGAGCCGGCATAACACTGGGTAAACTTCATTCCATGTTCAGCCAGTTTATCAATGTTGGGTGTTTCGATCTTTTTCTGTCCGTAACAGCCCAGGTCACCATAGCCAAGGTCATCGGCCAGGATGAATATCACATTAGGCTTTTTAACTTTATTGTCTACTTTGCTGCATGATGCACAAAGTGTTACCGACAATGCCCCGAAAAGTAAAAGACTTACAGGTAAATTCAAAGGTTTAGATTTTTTATTCCTCATCATGATTAAAACTTTTTTGAGAACCGTCATTAATTTATTTTGGAGAATTTTATTAACTCGCTAGATGGAAAAATGCAGAAGCTGGAATCGTATCCCTGCTTATTTTGGGTCCGCTCCACTCCAAATTGATAGCCGGTTTTCCCTTTTCTCGATGTGTAAAATATAATCGAAATGGATGAGGCCCTGCTTTTAGTTTTATACTTCCACTTTTAGGGGAATTTGAAAAATAGCCCTGATCGGCATCAATTACCGTTGCATTATGAATCCGCAACAAGGCCGCTGAATTAGCGGTAAGATAGAAAGTATATTCGCCATCCTTTGGCACCTCAATATATCCATTGAAAAACAGTGAACTAGATTGCTTAGTTTCACTAACATCTGCATTTGGAATTCGGGTAAAACCTTCTCTCTTAGAGACAAGAGATTCGATTTGCGGAACCCATGGAAAATCACCCTCATAGGCCTTCCATTTGATGCCTTTTTCCATTTCTGCTTTTTGAACAGCAGGGATTAGAGCATCGTCATACGGCCTTATAGCGCTACTATTTGGCATTCGTGAACGCAAGGCCATGTTCTTTAGCTGTTGTTGTAATGAGACCATATCACCATTTTTTGATAAATCAAGTAATTGCTGTGGATCTTTTATGACATCATAAATCTCAAAATCATCATCTTGAGACTGAATATTGTAACGAACGCCGACCAGATCACCTAGCCTTAACATTTGCATTTGATTACGAATCCGCTCTCGACGTTCGGGTAAGAAGTTGGAATACTCAGGTGTTTTTCCACCTTGATAATATTCAACATAAATATTACTGGTTTGTTGTTTTCCTTTATTCAGTAATGACGGTAAAAGAGATATGCCATCAGATATTGCAGGCACAAGTAGTCCAGCCATCTCTATAAAAGTTGGCATCCAATCGTATGAAATACTTGGAGAGTTAATGGTATGACCGCTAGGGATTTTTCCAGGCCATCGTGCGATTGTAGGCATACGTAAACCTCCTTCCCAACAATCACGTTTGATGCCGTCTAGAGGCCCAAAACTTTCAAAAAATGTAGGTTCGTAAGGTTCACCTTTAATATAGGATTCTTTTGAAGGACCGTTATCCGACGTAAATACCACCATTGTATTTTCATCGATTTCGAGATCTTTAAGCAATTGAAGGATATCACCTACTGCATTATCTATCCTACGAGTATCTGTGGCATATCTTTTATAAACATCGGGCCAAGCTATTTGAGGCGTTGCCGCATAGTTATCATGATCATAAGTAGCATTGACATAATCGGGATGCATCCAGGAGTCGACATTGCCAGATGCCGTGTTTATCATTTGACCTGGCTTACCGGTCCATTGTATTCCCCCATTCAATCCCCCACCTTTTGGATAAGCCTGTGTAGGTAGTTCCAATACGGCATGTGGGGTATCATAGGCGAGGTACATAAAAAAGGGCTTATCAGTATCCCTGCTCCTTTTATGGTCTACAATCCATTTCTTTGCAGCTGCTGTCCATAAGTCAGCAGTGTAACATTTATCCAAATCGGATGCGATATTGGTACGGTTTTCATAGACTTCCTTTGGGTTTCTGTAGAGCCCTTCTTTCGGGTAATGTTCGTGCCCGTCAACATGACGGATATAGCCCAAGTAATAGTCGAATCCACGGTTCAAAGGATGTGCAGTCCAGTTAGGAGCTTTACCGATCTGGCCTTGTAATCCCCATTTTCCTATAGCAGCAGTGGTATATCCGGCTAGCTGTAAAGCGGAGCCCATAGTGAGATTATTCTCCAAAGCCTTATCGAATTGATTATCCCTAACATTAGCATG
>CAZYQR010000302.1:0-3923 GCA_964649755.1 uncultured Maribacter sp.
TCCAAAGAAAATAGCATAAGGCCAAATACGACACTTACGACACCTAGTAGAGCGCCATAGTTCAAAGCAAATTTTCCTGTTTTTGGTTGATTTTCTTCCATTTTTATTTAGTTTTTAGTGGTTTAGATGATTAGTTGAATATATTTCAAAATAGTTACATTTAAAGGTACAAATTTTTCTTATTTCTTTTTTGGTCAATTAATTGTCATTTTAAGAAAAATACTTAAATTTGCAGGCTTAAAATAAGTGCCTGTTGGAATGGGTGCGCAAAAGTTTAGTACAATGAGAAAAGGTATACACCCAGAGAATTATAGATTAGTAGCATTCAAGGATATGTCTAATGAAGATGTATTTCTTACTAAGTCTACCGCTAATACGAAAGAGACATTGGAAGTTGATGGCGTAGAGTATCCTTTAGTAAAATTGGAGATCTCAAGAACATCACATCCTTTTTATACTGGTAAGGCTAAATTCTTGGATACGGCTGGTAGAATTGATAAATTCAAAAGCAAGTACAAGAAATTCCAAAAAGTCCAAAAAGTCGAAAAAGTCGAAAAAAAGGAAGAAGAATAGCATAAGATTATTTTTCAACAATAAACATACGCCCTCGATAGTTATTATCGGGGGCGTTATTTTTTTATTTTTGTTTAAAATTCCACTATGAATTATATTCTCTTTGACGGCACTGTGAGAGATTCGTTATTGCCTTTTACCTTTACTAGGCCAGTGGCAGATATAAGGGTAGGTATTCTTACCATTCGCGAGAAATGGGAAAAATATTTAAATACAACCACCACAACGGTAACTGAAGATTATCTTTCAGAAAAGTACCCTATGGTAGAGTTGGATGAAAATATTCTGATAAACGCATCTTTCTTACCCAATAAAGAGTTGGTCGCCAAGATAGAATCACTTCAAAAGAATGAAGCTATTTTTGATAATGAAGAAGTAATTGCTTTTTATTCATTGGAAGCCCAAGAGGTTGACTTTTCAACTTTTAAGTCAATTGAGTTCGAAGGTGATGTCTTGCGAATTAAAAATACATGGGATATTTTTTCAAAAAACGGCGAAGCGCTCCAGGCCGATTTTGACTTTTTAACTGAAGGAAGGAAAAGTGCTCCTATTTCAAAGACCAATAGCTTGATTAATCCTGAAAATATATTCCTAGAAGAAGGAGCGAGTGTGGAATATAGTATTTTGAACGCCTCTGAAGGACCAATTTATCTTGGAAAAGATTCTGAAATTTGGGAAGGTAGCTTAATTCGCGGTGCTTTTGCCCTTTGTAATAATGCAGTGGTTAAGATGGGTGGAAAGATTTATGGTGCAACCACCGTAGGTCCGTTCGGAAAAGTTTGTGGTGAAATTAGCAATTCGGTTATTTTTGGGTATTCAAGTAAAGGCCATGAAGGATATTTAGGAAATGCTGTTATAGGAGAATGGTGTAATATTGGGGCAGACTCCAATAATTCCAATCTAAAGAATAATTATGCCAAAGTTCGATTATGGAACTATGCTTCTGAAAAATTTGAGCAAACGGGACTTCAATTCTGTGGATTAATGATGGGGGATCATAGTAAAACAGCTATCAATACCATGTTCAATACTGGGACAGTAATAGGTGTTAATGCCAATATTTATGTACCTGGCTTCCCTCGTAATTTCATTCCAAGTTTTAGTTGGGGAGGTGCATCGGGCTTTTCAACATACCAACCCCAAAAGGCATTTGAAGCTGCAAAAGTAATGATGGCCCGTAGAGGAGTAGCGTTTGATGAGAAAGAGGCCAATATCCTGAATCATGTGTTTGAACTCACCAAAAAGTGGCGCAAATTCTAATCGTTGATCTCCCTTTCAATTATTTCATAGGATACTTGTTGGCCAAGGTTGTATATTTGCACACCCATTTTTGGGCCTAATGCATTGCGAACTGAATTGAATTCAGCATGAAAAAAGTAGCTTTTTATACTTTAGGATGTAAACTTAATTTCTCAGAGACATCTACTATCGCTAGAGGGTTTCAGAAAGATGGTTATGAGCGCGTTGATTTTTCTGAACAGGCTGATATGTATGTTATCAATACTTGCTCGGTAACTGAGAATGCTGATAAGCGGTTCAAAACCATTGTGAAACAGGCGATGAAGAAAAATCCAGAGGCTTTCGTGGCCGCTATTGGCTGTTATGCGCAACTAAAGCCAGAGCAATTGGCGGCTGTTGATGGAGTGGACCTGGTTTTAGGGGCCACTGAAAAATTTAAGATAGCCGATTATATAAACGACCTTTCTAAAAATGATTATGGTCAAGTGCATTCCTGTGAAATTGAAGAAGCCGATTTTTATGTAGACAGCTACGCCATTGGTGACCGTACACGTGCCTTTTTAAAGGTGCAGGATGGATGCGATTACAAATGCACGTTTTGTACTATACCATTGGCCCGAGGTATTTCGAGAAGCGATACATTGAATAATGTACTTAAAAATGCCAAAGAGATTTCAGAAAAAGGAATCAAGGAAATTGTACTTACAGGCGTAAATATCGGGGATTTTGGCAAGGGTGAATTCGGTGACAAAAAACACGAACATACCTTTTTGGATTTGGTGCGAGCCTTGGATAGGGTAGAAGGTATTCATCGATTACGTATTTCTTCCATAGAACCGAATCTATTGAAAAACGAAACCATAGATTTTGTATCGAAAAGCAATTCGTTTGTACCCCATTTTCATATCCCATTGCAAAGTGCGAGTGATGATATTTTAAAGCAAATGAAACGCCGTTATTTAAGTGGACTCTATGTTAACAGAGTTAAAAAAATTAAGGAAGTCATGCCACATGCCTGCATTGGTGTTGATGTTATTGTTGGTTTTCCAGGTGAAAGCGATGCCCATTTTTTGGAAACCTATCACTTTTTGAATGAACTGGATATTTCTTATTTGCATGTATTTACATATTCAGAAAGGGATAATACGCCTGCAGCGATAATGGCAGATCCAGTACCGATAAATATCAGAAATAAACGAAGTAAAATGTTACGTGCACTATCGGTTAAAAAGCGAAGGGCATTTTACGAAACTCAACTTAGTAGTACGAAAACGGTTTTATTCGAAGGGGAAAACAAGGATGGTTATATTCACGGGTTTACCGAGAATTATGTAAAGGTGAAATATCCATGGGATCCAAGTTTGATAAATACCTTACATAGCGTAAAACTCACCGAAATTGATATTGATGGACTTGTGCGTCTTGAATTTATTGAACGTAAGATAACGGCATAAAAAAACCGCTCATAAAGCGGTTTTTTTTAAAATTTAAACTTTTCCTATTAAATGCGAATACCTACAGGAAGCATTTCTTTATATTGCCTATTTTTTCTTAGGAAGCCCGCAATTTGAGGGCTGGTTGGTACTACTCTCAGGTTTTGTTCCTGAATGTGATGCAAAACCGATTTGATGAAATCCTCCTTAAAACCGTTTTTGGAAATTTCTTCTGGCACTACTAATTTTGTCAAAAAAACTTTACGCTCTTGTGATGAATACTCGATTTTGGCTAAATGACCATCAACTCTAGTTTCAAATTGACGCAGAAAACTATTGTCTTTTATTTCTAATTCATTCATATAGATAGATTTTAAAATTGGTCTAGACAAAAAAAATACGATGTTCTCTTACCGCAATTTTATACTTTTACTTAGTTTTTAAAAATGATAGGTCATTTTAAAACAGAATACAAAAGTAATAAAAAAAATACGAGTTTCCTAAGAAATTCGTAATGTAAGACCATATGAACCAACAAAAAATACAGGTTTACTTTATGCCGGGAATGGCGGCCAATTCATCGATATTTGAGAATATTCATTTGCCTAAAGATCGTTTTGAATTGCATATGTTAGAATGGTTTGTCCCAGATAAAAATATGACCCTCGCTGCATATGC
>CAZYQR010000303.1:0-3915 GCA_964649755.1 uncultured Maribacter sp.
TAAAACTTAACGTTTTATTAGCTGGCTCTGCCGCATTACTTGTTGGTATAGGACTTGGTTTACAAAACACATTTAATGATTTCATTTCTGGAATAATTTTACTTTTTGAAGGCTCAATAAAAGTTGGAGACATTTTAGAGATAGACAATGACGTTGTGAAAATACAAATAATTGGACTGAGAACTTCTGAAGCAATGAACAGAGATGACATAGTGACAATTCTTCCAAACTCTTTAATCACAACAAATAAAGTTATTAATTGGAGCCATCAGTCAAAAAAAACAAGGTTTAGAATTAATGTTGGAGTTGCTTATGGTAGTGATGTTGATTTGGTATTAGAAATACTGCGAAAAAGTGCATTGGAACATCCAGAAATTAAAGATGGGTCATCAATAAATGTACGGTTCTTAAATTTTGGAAATTCCTCTTTAGATTTTGAATTATTGTTTTTTAGCAAAAATATATTTCGGATAGAAAATGTGAAATCTGAAATTAGAATAATAATCAATCGAAAATTTATTGAAAATAATATAACTATTCCATTTCCTCAAATGGATTTACATTTAAAATCAAATAATACAGGGATATTGACAAAATGAATGATAACGCCACATAACAAAGGCTCAAAAACAAGCGGGAGGAAAGTACTAATATGAAACGAATTACATTAAATAAACGATATTGCAGACTTGAAATTTGGTGCGTTGAAATACCCGCCAATTTTTAGCCAAACCTTGGTGGTCAATTGACTTGTTAAGAAATCATCAGACATTTACGTAAAAGGTGACTCTGATTCGGATTGGATACCCTCGTGGTTGATAATGGCTTACTGATTGTGTTTGCACTAAGGATTTGAAATCAGCACCCCTTAACCAAAACTCCTATCCGTAATCAGGCGAAATTATATATCTTTGATTATCTTCAAAACGTAAAATAACCTCATGGAACAAATCGAATACCTAGCCTTCTTACCACTGCTATTATATGGCATAGCCTTGGCTGGTCTACTTGCTGAATGGAAGCGATTCTTCGTCCCTTCTCAAATGTATTTGCCTTACATTCTGCTCACCATCATGATGACAGAAACAGGCATCTATAACGTGTTTATTTACAAAAGTATCTTACCTGAACTCGCAACAAACTACCTTAAATACCTTCTGTTCCTGGCACCACCCTTTTTATTCCTGCTCACCGTCAATGTCTTTACGCCCGACGAAAAACTAAATACCAAAGAGTATTTCCTGAATAGATTGCCCGTGTTCTCCGCGCTGTTCGCCGCCTTCTTTGTCAGTAACTTCCTGTTTTCATTCCAAGAAGAGTTCCTCGCCGCTAACTTCATGTACATAATGGTAATCATCATCCTCATTATCATGGCCATCACACGAAAAGCCTGGGTGACATACATTCTGATTGCATTATGGTTCTCAACATTCTTGATGGAAAGATAGACTTAAAAAAAATTTTGACCGTACCCAAATTCAGTATACTGAGGATAAATTCTATTGTCCATTGAATATGGAGGAGTACCGTCCACTATTTAGGGTTTAAATAATTAGATCTATTTTTTGTAAGTTATTTTGACGTGATTTGAATGTTCTATTGTTTCGTAAACCAGTCTTATGAAATCTACCAAAACAGCCAAGACAAACACGCATCTGACAAACAGAAACTTTCCTAAAATCATAGATTTATTATCTTAGTTTTTATAAGTGGGATATAGTTCATAACTATATCCAATTGTTATCGTATAATACGCGTATTAAATTTAACTTTAATACTTAATAATATGTTATGCAAATTAAAGTTCAACATCGTCGTGAGAACCAACTATTTTCCACCATACAGGATAAAAATATGATCTATCGTATACTACTCTCAGCATTGTTAGCTGTTGTGTCTATTAGTGTTCATGCGCAGAATTCTGGCGACCCTGTTTGGGGCGTGTATGCATCAGGGATTGGGGAAATTATCAACCCTAATATAGATCCTTGCGATATTACGTATAAGGTCGCTGCTATGGACAATAAGCGGATATTACAAAACTTATCTGCCGGAACAATGGTAATGATTGATGATGGACTTACATGGAATGAAGCTGGTGTAGTGTCGCGGTGGTCTGGACAGTATTTTGAAGATCAGCCGGATGGTCAGTTCAAAACACGGCCATGTAGGCTAGAAACTACATTAGAGGATCCACCGCTTATAGTTAGGAGAAACAGGCCAAATATGGGGAGGCCTGGTGGTAATCCTCCAAATATTGGCCCAGACATCAGTGGGACTTGGGTGTTCGGGGATGGGGGAGAGTCTTGGACATTTACAGCTATTGGGGGCAATCGATATGAAGCCCAAGAAAATGGATATGGGAACGCTTTTGGTACAGCAACAGTAAATGGAAACTCCTTGCATATTGATTTCGAATGCCCTAATCGTAAATGTAAAGGAACATATGGTGGAAAAATCTCCCAGGATGGTAGATCCATTAACGCAACTCGCAGTGATGGCCGTCGTTTTACCTTTACACGCGGAAATCCTCCAAATATTGGCCTAGACATCAGTGGGACTTGGGTGTTCGGGGATGGGGGAGAGTCTTGGACATTTACAGCTATTGGGGGCAATCGATATGAAGCCCAAGAAAATGGATATGGGAACGCTTTTGGTACAGCAACAGTAAATGGAAACTCCTTGCATATTGATTTCGAATGCCCTAATCGTAAATGTAAAGGAACATATGGTGGAAAAATCTCCCAGGATGGTAGATCCATTAACGCAACTCGCAGTGATGGCCGTCGTTTTACCTTTACACGCTAGAAATATTGCATAACAAGTCGCTCATTGGCAACCTTAAAATATCAAATTCTTCTTTTTCAAAAAGCAATTAGGCACAACAATGGGATATAGTTATTGATGATATCCTACTTATAACAACTAAGATAAAAGATTCTTAATATCCATGAAAGATTTGTTTGCTTCATGGGTGTATATTTCAGTTGTTATAGTTGAAATTAATACAAACAATAGTATTCTTAATTGTAATTAACAAAAATGATAATTATCATGCAATTCTCACAATAAAAACCTGAACTTACACACGTGTGAAATGAAAATATTCTGTATTTATTTAATAATTGCATTCAATATTATGAAACTAAAACACTTTATTTTATTTATGCTTATGTTATCTAATTTTAATGTCATTAACGCTCAAATATCCATAGTAGAAGATTTAGAATTAATTGGAGCTGTAGATATGAAATCTACGAAATTAGAAAGAATAAGAAACTCAGATAATGAAAGAGATGAATATTTATTAAGTTTAATTAACATAGATATTAGTTATGGACAGACTACGACCGTATCAGGCACTAATATGTCTATTGATTTTGAAGCTAATGAAAAAGAATTGAATGAATTTTATTTGGCATTGGAGAGCGTAATACTTACAAATAAAAGCATAACTCTCAAACTTAATAATCACACCCTTAAAGTTTATAAAAAATGAGGGAAAATTATCCTAGAGGTAGTTTATTTGAATGGGAATACTGGCTCATTTGTTATGAATAAAAGCCAATTAAAAAAACTATTTGCGAAATAGTTTTTATTAAATAATAAGAGATAAAATTTGAAATGGTTGTACTGTAGTTTGTCTAAGATAGACCCTAATTTTAACTCTAAGAATACAAGATTGCAAACCTGACAAAAACTGCCCTTATTTCGATTTTGTGTAACAAACGTGTTACAATGATAAAATAAAAAAGGGATACATTTCTGTAACCCTTTGAATTTCAAGTGATCCTGACAAGATTGGCATTCGCCTTTCTTGATAAAGCTCCGCACCTACACTAAAGTTTCGGTGAGCAATGCGCTTTGAAAATCAAAAACCTGTACTTAAAAATACAAGCAAGCTTGATTTTACGC
>CAZYQR010000304.1:0-3911 GCA_964649755.1 uncultured Maribacter sp.
AAAGTACAATTTTGATAAACTGTTTTTTCATAATTAGGACTTGAGTTCAAATATTCAAACCACCGTTTAAGTAGTTTGAAATTCTTGTTTTGATTTAATTTGGTGTCACTTTCGGCATATAAAACGACGATTTGGTCATAATATTTTAATCTTAAAAAAATATTTCCAAATCAGCCATTTTAAATAGGGCAGAAAGACTTTGTACACAAATAATAACGGTGTAATTACTATTATAGTATTGAAGGTATTTTTTCTTTTATACAATGTGCTTTTTGATTATTATGGCTAGGAATAAATTATATAGCAAGAAAATTTCCAGTTATTCATTAAACAGTTGTAATAATCTTATGATACATGAATTGTAATTTTTTCGATGAATGGTACAAGATATTTTTAAAAAGCCCGTTTACATGTACAATAGTAATTTGATTATTGAACACTTATCTATTTTTTTAACGAAAATAAGCCCTGAAATAATGAAAAAATTATCATTACTTATATTATTGGTACTCGTAAATAACCTATCGGCTCAAGAGGATAGGGTTATAACTACTGCTGTCCCTTTCTTGACTATTGCCGCAGATGCTAGATCAGCAGGGATGGGTGATATGGGAGTTGCCACCTCTACAGATGGTTTTTCACAACAATGGAACCCTGCAAAGTTTGCCTTTGCAGAGCGAAAAATGGGCATAGGGATAAGTTACACGCCATATTTAGAGAGTATAATTACCGATATATCGCTTTTAAATGCTAGTTTTTATAATAAAATAGATGACCAAAGTGCCTTTGCAATAGGGTTGCGTTATTTTACCCTTGGAGAAATTGAACTAAGACAATTTGCAAATGACCCTGGCACATTGGCAAAACCCAATGAATTAGCTTTAGACGGTTCTTATTCCTTAAAATTAAGTCCAACTTTTTCAATGGCAGTTGGCGCTAGATATATAAGGTCTAACCTGAAATTACCACAAAACGGATCTGAAGACTCACAAGCTGCAAGTTCTTTTGCTGTTGATGTAGCAGGTTATTATCGTTCACCTGAAATAGCCTACGATAAGTTTGATGGTAGATGGAGGGCCGGATTTAATTTTTCCAATTTAGGAGGTAAAATAACATATGACGAAGGAGGGCAGGAAAACTTTTTACCAACTAATTTAGGTTTTGGAGCTGGTTTCGATTTTATCTTAGATCAAGATAATGTTATTGGGTTGACAGCAGAATTTAATAAACTTCTTGTTCCGACACCCCAAGATTTTAATGAAGATGGGGTAATAGATTCAGCCGATAATGACGAATACCAACAAATAGGGTTTTTCAAAGGAATTACAAAGTCGTTCTCAGATGCTCCAGACGGGTTTAGTGAAGAACTTAAAGAATTTACTTGGGCCTTAGGTGTAGAATATGCTTATCAAAATGCGTTCATGGTACGAACCGGATATTTTAATGAAAGTGAGGAAAAAGGTTCAAGAAAATTCTTTACCATAGGAGCTGGGTTTAAATTCAAGTCTGCCCAGATTGATCTTTCTTACTTATTCTCTACATCACAAGTTAAAAATCCATTGGAAAACACATTGCGTTTTTCGCTTACCTTTAGTCTAGGGGAAGAGTATTTAAATGATTAATCAAAGTAAAAATTCAATAACAAAACCTGCCATTGCGCAGGTTTTGTTATTTTTAGCCTAAGATATCCGCTTATATTGATATGAAAAAACAAACTATTTCATTTGAACTTTCCGTTTTTGAGTCTCTTAAAGAATTGAACGAGCAAGACCGTAATTTAATGCTTATGGCTATAGATGCCAGAAAAGATGCCTATGCGCCTTATTCTAATTTTATGGTTGGTGCAGCAGTACTTTTAGAAAATGATGAGGTGGTAATTGGCAGTAATCAAGAAAATGCATCTTACCCTTCAGGTTTATGTGCTGAACGCGTTGCAGTCTTTCAGGCAGGCGCTAAATTTCCGGGAGTTACCATAAAATCGATTGCGATAACCGCTAAGTCAAATACGCATTTGGTAAAGAAACCAGCGGCACCATGTGGTAACTGTAGACAAGCGATTTCTGAATATGAGTATAAACAGAACAGTCCAATAGAACTTCTTTTAATGGGTGAGCAAGGAGAAATAATAAAGTGCCAATCCTTGGCTGATATACTACCATTGGGTTTCAACAATTCGTATTTATAACCTACGAAATCCTTTAACTTCCTGGTTAAATATATAATCAAAATCAGTGTATTTGTTAATATGTTTAAATGCACCAAGCTTTTTAGTTTATTTTTTTACCGATTGATTAATATGTGTATTTTTGTTTTTCTGATTTCTAGGCATTTTACACTATGTTTGATGCATTGTAAAACTTGAATCTTTATTAAAAAAACGGTTAATGGAAAAAATCACCAAAGAAACATATCTGAAGTGGTACGAGGACATGTTGTTCTGGAGAAAGTTTGAGGATAAACTGGCAGCAGTATATATTCAACAAAAGGTTAGAGGATTCCTTCATTTATATAACGGGCAAGAAGCCGTTTTGGCTGGGGCATTACATGCAATGGATCTTACTAAGGATAGGATGTTAACTGCTTATAGGAACCATGTTCAACCCATTGGCATGGGGGTCGACCCAAGAAAAGTGATGGCTGAGCTTTTTGGCAAGGTAACTGGGACATCAAAAGGCATGGGTGGTTCCATGCATATATTTTCTAAGGAACATCGTTTTTACGGTGGTCATGGCATTGTTGGGGGCCAAATTCCTCTAGGTGCTGGTTTGGCATTTGCCGATAAGTATTTTAAGCGCGATGCCGTAACCCTTTGTTATATGGGAGATGGTGCTGTAAGGCAGGGGTCACTTCATGAAAGCTTCAATTTAGCGATGCTTTGGCAGTTGCCAGTTGTTTTTGTTTGTGAGAACAATGGTTATGCAATGGGAACTTCGGTGGCTCGAACATCACATTCCACAGAAATCTGGAAATTAGGTTTGGGCTATGAAATGCCGTGTGGACCGGTAGATGGGATGGACCCTGTAACTGTCGCCAAGGAAATGAGTAAAGCTATTGAGCGTGCCAGAAGTGGTGGCGGACCTACTTTCCTTGAAATGAAAACCTATCGTTATAGAGGACACTCGATGTCAGATGCACAACATTATAGAACAAAGGATGAGGTTCAAGAGTACAAAAAGATTGACCCCATTTCACAGGTTCTAGAGGTGATACGTGATAAAAATTATGCTTCTGAAGATGAAATAAAGGAAGTGGATAAAAAGATTAAGGATTTGGTTCTTGAATGCCAGAAATTTGCTGAAGATTCAGATTACCCCCCTATTAACCAATTATATGATGTAGTCTACGATCAAGAAGACTACCCATTTGTACAACATAAATAATACATAAATGGCAGAAGTGATTAATATGCCCCGATTGAGCGATACCATGGAAGAAGGTACCGTTGCCAAATGGCTTAAGGAAGTTGGGGATAAGGTAGAAGAAGGAGATATTCTGGCGGAAATTGAGACAGATAAGGCCACAATGGAATTTGAATCATTCCATGAAGGGACACTGCTTCATATAGGCATTGCCGAAGGTGATGGCGCCCCCGTAGATACACTATTGGCTATTATTGGTGAAGAAGGTGAGGATATTTCAGCCTTATTGAAGGGTGCTGCCACATCTAGTGTTGAGGAAACTGTAGTTGAAACTAAGGATGAAGCTACTGTAATTGAATCAACCGATGGTGCCAACGAAATTCCTGAGGGGGTTGAAATTGTAAAAATGCCACGCCTTAGTGATACTATGGAAGAGGGTACTGTAGCGGCTTGGCTCAAGAAAGTTGGTGATACCGTTGAAGAAGGCGATATTTTGGCTGAAATTGAAACCGATAAGGCCACGATGGAATTTGAATCATTCTATACAGGTAC
>CAZYQR010000305.1:0-3891 GCA_964649755.1 uncultured Maribacter sp.
AAAAAAGAAATAGTAAATTAGCGTTCCTAATTTTATACAAAATGAGTACCGAAAAAGAAGCAAAATTAAAAGCATTAAAACTAACCTTAGATAAACTGGACAAGACTTATGGTAAAGGTGCCGTAATGAAAATGGGGGACAGTGTTGTTGAGGATGTTGAAGTGATTCCTTCAGGGTCTTTAGGTCTTGACATTGCCCTTGGAGTGGGTGGTTACCCAAGAGGAAGGGTTGTTGAAATATATGGTCCGGAATCATCTGGTAAAACAACATTGACTTTACATGCCATAGCTGAAGCACAAAAAAATGGGGGAATAGCAGCATTTATAGATGCAGAACATGCCTTCGACCGTTTTTATGCTGAAAATTTAGGGATAGATATAGATAACTTGATCATTTCCCAACCAGATAATGGTGAACAAGCTTTGGAAATTACCGATAATTTAATCCGCTCGGGAGCTATTGATATTGTAGTTATCGATTCTGTCGCTGCTTTAACGCCTAAAAGTGAAATTGAAGGTGAAATGGGAGATTCTAAAATGGGTCTACATGCGCGATTAATGTCCCAAGCCCTTCGAAAGTTGACTGGATCAATCAGTAAAACCAATTGCACTGTTATCTTCATTAATCAATTAAGGGAAAAAATCGGGGTCATGTTCGGTAATCCTGAAACCACTACTGGTGGTAACGCTCTAAAATTCTACGCTTCGGTACGATTGGATATTCGTCGTTCAACACAGATCAAAGATACAGATGGGGCTGTTCAAGGCAACAAAACCAGAGTAAAAGTTGTGAAAAACAAAGTTGCCCCACCATTTAGATTGGCAGAATTCGATATTATGTATGGCGAAGGAATTTCCAAAATAGGGGAAATCATTGACTTGGGTGTCGAATACGAAATCATTAAGAAAAGTGGTTCTTGGTTCAGTTATGGCGATACCAAACTGGGTCAGGGGAGAGATGCCGTAAAGGCGCTTTTAAATGACAATCCTGAGTTATATGAAGAATTAGAGGCTAAAATACGCGAGGCTATCAAAGCTATCAAATAGACAACATTTCTTTAATGTTAAATAAAATAGGCGCCTTGATGGTGCCTATTCTATTTATTTTCGGTTAATAATAACAATGCATTGTATTCATAATTACATGTAGAACAACTTTTCTTGTACCTTAACACCAATAAACGCAACCATAATCAAATAGTTTCATCTTAGAAATAAATTATTAGTTTATGAAAAAGACGTTTTTAGTACTTTCTGCCTTGATGGTATCCTTAACTTTCTCTTCCTGTGATTTGGATGATGACGGACCAAACTTTCATTTTGTACCACTGCGAATAGAAAGTGTTGAGATGCCAGAATCGTTTGACCTCGATGAAACTTACGAAATCAATGTAACTTATACTATTCCTGACGGTTGTACATATTATGAAGGCTTTGATGTAATAAAGGAAGATACAAGTACTCGTAAGGTCGTGGCCGTCGGCGCTCAACGTATAGATAAAGAGGATTGTACGCAAGTTGTTAGGGAAGAAATGGCTTCTTTCAATTTTGTAGTGCTATACGATCAAATGTATTTATTTAGATTTTATCAAGGAGAAGATGCAAACGGAGAACAACTGTTTTTGGAGGTTGAAGTTCCGGTGAATTAATAGATTATTATAACCTAACCAACATTGTGAGTCTGGAAGAACTCATAGACAAGTGTAAAAAAGGCGATAGAAAGGCACAAGAACAGTTATATAGGCAATATTCCAATATACTGTTCGGTATCTGTCTTAAATATTCGCGCAATAAATCGGAAGCCGAAGATAGCCTGCATGATAGCTTCATGACCATTTTTGAGAAGATAAACCAATATAAATCAAAAGGCTCATTCGAAGGATGGATCAAAAGAATCACTATTAATACGGTCTTACAGAAATATAGAAAAGAAGAATACCTAAAAGTAGTTTCAGACAATATTGAAGAAGAAATCGAAGTAGAAACTGGATATTCTGATATTGGACTCCAGACACTTTTAAAATACATTCAAGAATTACCAAATAAATATAGAATGACCTTTAATTTATATGTGCTGGATGGTTATTCGCATAAAGAAATTAGTTCAATGCTTGGCACATCCACTGGCACATCAAAATCCAATCTTGCAAGAGCAAGAATGATTTTAAAGGAAAAAATAGAAAACAAAACAACAAGAGCAATTATAGGCATCTTAATATTTGCCTTGGGAAGTAGTATATGAACGCAAATACACTGTTCGCAACAGAATCAAAAAACATGAACATTGCTTAACAAATAGCAAAATGAGTAAAAAGAACCTGGACAAAATATTCCAAGAGAAATTTGAGGAATTTTCAGACGTCCCTACAGAAAAAGTCTGGAAATCCATAGAAGCCTCTTTGAATAAAAAGAAGAAAAATCGCATAGTTATCCCCATTTGGTGGAAACTTGGCGGTATTGCCGCGGCACTGGCAATTGGTTTGTTTCTTATCAATCCTTTCAAAGATGATGGTAATGAAACCAACACCATAGTTACAGACCTAGAAAACGTGAAAGATAACCAGCTTGAAAAAGGAAACGCTGTTGATCACGCACCTAAAGACGTTACGCCACAAGTTGTTGAAAGTACAGAATCGAATAATAACACATTGATTGATTTAGACATTGATCAAAAGAAAAAGTCTGATTCCAAAAAATCCTTTGACGCTAATTCTACTTTGGTAGAGCATGGTAAATCTCAAAAATCAGTAGACGAACAAAAGTCGATTCATGCAAAAATTGCAATATCCAAAAACGAAGATGCCACTGAAAAGAGAAATGACATTATTGAAGATGTTATTTCGAATGGGAAGGAAAGTGCATTAACCATTAATGAGTCCCAAAAAACGAAAAATATTTCATCTGAAAATATTAATGCTGTTAAAACGGGAAATGATAAGCGCGCAAAGGATAGTAATACACAGGAAGGAGTTCTAAAAAATATTGAAACTGAAGAGGCAATAGTTGAAGTTAAAACTGAAGCTTCCGAAAAGAAAAATGAAGAGGCAAAAAAATCAATTTTTGATGAAATTTCCGAACAGGAAGAAGAAGTCGCAGAAGCAAAGGGCAGCAAATGGTCGGCTGGCCCAAGTATAGCACCTGTTTATTTCAATGCCATTGGAGAGGGCTCACCAGTACATTCGATATTTGTGCCCAATTCAAAGTCAGGTGATGTTAATCTTAGTTATGGCCTTAATGTTTCTTATGAAATAAACAAAAAACTATCTATAAAAACAGGGGTTCATAAAGTCGATTATGGTTATAATACAAATGATGTGGAGTTTTCAGCTACTTTAGAAGGTTTCGGAGATGGTCAAATTGAAAATATTGATTATAGTCTAGCTTCAAGAAATATTGTAGTTGAAAGTAAAGCTACTAACAGGACTTCCTCTGCGGAGAATAAGGCATTGGATGCTACTGCACAAGACCCATCATTATATGGAATTATGGCGCAGCAATTCGGGTACTTAGAGATTCCGTTGGAATTGAATTATACCTTAGTTGATAGCAAATTTGGAGTAAACCTAATAGGTGGAATAAGTTCACTGTTTTTGGTTGATAATTCGGTTACCCTTACTTCGGGTGAACTAATCACTGAAATGGGTGAGGCCAATAACGTGAATAACGTAAACTTTAGTACCAATATAGGATTTGGGGTTAATTATAAATTCTCTCCTAAAGTACGATTGAATATAGAACCTGTATTTAAATATCAGTTAAATACTTTTTCTGATACCGCTGGTGATTTTCAGCCATTCACCGTTGGTGTTTATAGCGGACTTAGTTTTAAGTTTTAAAGAAATTGGTTAGGTAGGTCATTGTTGATAGCAATGACTTTTAAAGCCCTGTTGAC
>CAZYQR010000306.1:0-3884 GCA_964649755.1 uncultured Maribacter sp.
GTTAAACTTGATGCTGATTTGATTCTACCTACTAACTATTTTGAAAAAATTGCAACCGTATTCAAAAACAACCCGAAAGTAGGTTTGACGGGTGGGTTTGTCTATGAGGAAAATTCAAATGGAAATTGGGAATTGAACCACCCAATGAGTAAAGATCATGTGCGTGGAGCTTTCAAAGCTTATTCAAAAAGTTGTTTTAAAGCCATAGGAGGACTTAAATGCGCAATGGGATGGGATACGGTAGATGAGTTATTAATACAGTATCATGGCTATGAATTGAAGACAATTGACAGTCTGAAAGTAAAACACTTACGCCCCACCGGAAAAGCATATAATGCTAAGTCCAAACTTTTACAAGGTAAGGCCATGTATGCCATGGACTATGGAATATTGCTAACTTTAGTTGCATCATTTAAAATGGCATTTAAACAAAAGAGAATACTCGCGCTCTACCATAACATAAAAGGGTTTATTAAAGCTCGAAAAAAGAGGCTTCCAAAAATGGTTACCAAAGATGAGGGAGCATTTATTCGAAATCTAAGATGGAAGGGCATTAAGAGAAAGTTGGCCCCCTAAAAACAAAAAACCACCCTGACAGCATCGTCAGGGTGGTTTTTGTCTTATAAAGTAATTATGTTAGAAGCCCAACTCTTGTTTTACCTCTGCCAATAAATCTTTTCCTTTAGCAACTAAAACACCAGCTCCTTGTTGTGCATCCAAAACATAGTCAAAACCTTGAGCCGCTGCGACCTTTTCAATAGCTACTTTTGCTTTTTCCGAAATCGGAGCAAATAGTTCAGCTTGCTTTTTTTGAAGTTCTTGTTGGGCATTTTGTTGTGCCTCCCCAATATTTTTCTCAAAGCCCTGTAATTCTTGAGCTCTTTTCTGGTTTTCCTCTTCAGATTTAGAAGTGGACTCATTTGAATATTGAGTGTATTTATTCTTCAATTCGGTCATAGAACTCTCAATGTCGGCTCTATAAGTTTCTTGTAATTTCTTTAATTCAGCTTCTGCTGCTTTCATTTCCGGCATTTGAGATAAAAGCTGCGTTACATCTATATGCGCCACTTTACTTTGTGCATTCACATAACTTGTTGCTGCTACGAATAAAACCAAGGCAACTACTATTTTCTTTACTTCTTTCATGATTTCTAATTAAAATATTTGAGTGTTAATTTAAGTTAATGATTCTTATTAATTATTTGAGTCTTTCACTTCTTCCGACTCCTTTTTTCTATCCTCTGTTTTTGCTTTCTTTTTGGCTTCCCTTTCTTCTAAAAGCTTTTTTCTTCTCTCATCATAGGCCTTCTTACGTTCCTCTCTAATTTTCAATTGCTCTGCCCGCTTTTCCTCTGCTGTTTTTGTTCTTGCGTCATCAGCTTGTTTCGCCTTATCTTTTCTTGCCTTAAGGGCATCGCTCATTTCTTCTTCCGGTTCCTCTCCTTCAAAATCTTCCAATCTATTTTTGGCGACGGCTTTTTTCTTTGGTGCGCTAACCTTCCTCGTTCTTGCAATCCCTCTTAATATCAATTCACTAATGTCATGTCTTTTTTCGGAGTACAACATTACAACATCCGCAGATTTATCAAAAATAAAATCATACTTTTTATTTGCTCCTATCTTTTGTACTTCATTAAAGACTTGATCTTGTATCGGCTGAATCAACTGTCTTTTTTGTATTACCAAATCTCCTTGAGGACCAAAACGATCTTGCTGATACTCAATCATATCTTTCTCTAGAATCTGAATGTCTTCCTCGCGTTCGGATATCAATTCACTGGTCAATAGCACTTTTTCCGCCATCAAGTCTTTCTTCATTTGCTCAACAGTACTCTGTTTTTGTTCAATTTCAACTTTCCACTTTTGAACTTTCATTTCCAATTGTTCACTTGCATCTCGATACTCCTCAACATTTTCCAGGATATACTCCATATCTACATATGCTATTCTAACACCTCGCTGGGCGAAAGTGTAAGCCGAACATAGTATCATGGATACTATTAAAAGAACATTTGTTTTTGGTTTCATTTTGATTCCGTTTTAATGTATAGAAAATATCGTGCCAAAAATACTAAAACTTTTAAAATGAATAAGTTAGCTCAAACCACGAATTTTAAATTAAAACTGTTGGCCGATTATGAAGTGTGTTTGCCAACCACTTGGTCCTAAAGAAGTTGGTCTATAATCTTGATCAAAACCATACCCAAAATCTATACCCAAGAGTCCAAATGCCGGCATAAATATCCGAAGCCCCACTCCGGCCGATCGTTTTAGTTGAAACGGATTAAAATCCTGAAAATTGTTGAAGGCATTACCTCCTTCTAAAAATGCAACCCCATAAATAGAAGCGGAAGGCTTTAAAGTCAACGGGTATCGAAGTTCCAAAGAAAATTTATTATAAGTCAAAGCTCCGTCTTGTACACTTCTTCCGGTATCGGGATCTGTAATGAATGGAGTCAGTGCTTGATTCTCATATCCACGCAACTGTATTACTTCCCTGCCATCCAACGTAAAATTACCCATTCCGTCTCCTCCAAGATAAAAACGCTCAAATGGAACATCACCTACATCACTATTATAATTTCCGAGAAAACCAAATTCAGCATTTGTCCGAAGGACCAAATCACCCACCAATGTCGTGTACCAGTCTCCCTTAAATTTCAATTTGTAATACTCTAACCATTTAAAGCGCTCTTCCTCTAATTTTTCCCTTTGGCTAGTGAGTTCAGCTATTTCCTGTTGGTTAGCATTTGGATCCAAAGTGATGATTTCAGCAAACAACGCAGCGCTTTCAGCTCGCAATGCATTAAAATCTTTATCATTGAACATGGAATATGGTGGTGTTAATTTCGCAGTAAACTCAAAGTTTGACCCTCCTCTAGGATAAATTCTTCCTCCGTTCAAGGCATTTCTAGAAATGCCTAAAGTATAGGTAAAGGCATTTGATTTGCCATTACCAAAATTAAATAAACCAATATTATAATTATCGAATTCATAAAGCTGATATCCCACTGAATGAGAGATGGTAAAGAAATCATCTGGCCATTGTACCCTTTTCGCTAATCCTGCCGAAATACCAGTAATTGAGAATCCTTGATCTTTATTCACCTCAACCCTACCAGAATTCGAAAAACTTGCCCCGAATTGTTGGGTTCTAGACAACGATAAATTAAACCTTACCGGTTTTTTACCGCCCAACCAAGGTTCAGCGAAATTAAGGCTATATACCCTAAAGGTCCTACTGGCCTGCACACGCAAAGCGAAAGTTTGGCCATCGCCCATAGGAACTGGTTTATACGCTTCCCCATTCAAAATGTTCTTAAGGGAAAAGTTACTAAATGACAGTCCTAATGTACCTATAAAACCACCACCACCATAACCTCCTTGGAGCTCTATCTGGCTGGATCCAGATTCCACCAAACTATAAGCCAAATCAACTGTACCTTCATTTGGTCTTGGATTAATTATATCTGGCTTAATTTGTTCTGCATCAAAGAAGCCAAGTTGCCCCAATTCCCTAATGCTCCTTATAATATCTGACTTGTTATACTTTTGACCAGGCCTAGTTCTTAACTCCCTATAAATAACGTGGTCGTTGGTCTTATCATTACCAGAAATCGTTACATGATTTAAAAAGGTTTCCTTACCCTCAACAATACGTATCTCAAAATTGATAGTATCGTTGGCTGCTGATACTTCTACTGGGTTTATACTTGAAAAAAGGTATCCATTATTCTGATATAAACTGGTTACGTCATTGGCATCAGGTTTTGAATCATCTGCAATACGTTCTCTTAACAATACACCGTTATAGGTGGACCCTTTTTTAATACCTAGTACGCGATTTAGAACCCGATCGGTGTAAACACTGTTTCCCACAAAGT
>CAZYQR010000307.1:0-3809 GCA_964649755.1 uncultured Maribacter sp.
TTTGTGGAATGGTCTTGTCAAAATCATTATCGTTCAAGGTATTCAAAAACGAAATGATCAATGACATGTCTTTTACACTAAGCTCAAGTTCGCGAACGAACGGATCAAATTGTTCTTTAAGCACTAGTGGATTTCTGCTTTTTCCGTTGGAAATATCCTCATAGAATTCCAAAACCCTTTTCAAGGTCTTTAAACTCCCATTATGCATATATGGAGCCGTAAAGCGGAGGTTTCTCAAGGATGCCGTTCTAAACCCAAAGCTGTCTTTTACCCCCGCATCGGGAATCTCCAACTTATTGTTCTGAGGAACCCCCAACACATGTATCTTATAATCCGAGAACATGGGGCCATTGTGGCAATTTACACAGCCAACTTTTTTAAAAAGCTCAAAACCCTCTTTCTCAGAAATAAGTATTGCATTATTGTCTCCCCTCATATACCGGTCAAAGCGAGAATTATTGGTGACCAGACTCCGTTCAAAAGCCGCAATGGCCTTTCCAAGGTTCTCGATAGAGATACGATCATCACCAAAAGCTGTTTTGAACATTTGCTGATACTCAGGAATTTGATTGAGTCGACTAACAACTTCATCCAAAATTTCGGTTTCATCAAAACCATGTCCTCGCATTTCCTCGAAAGCCTTAATAGGTTCTAAAGCCTGCATTTCAAGACTTTTCACACGATCATCCCAGAACATAGGAGCGTCCTCAGGATTATATTTATTATAGGTGTTTATACCGTTGAAAGCCGTGTTTATAACTGTTTGGGCGTTTCGTTTAACAAACGGAATATCATTAGGGGTATTGAATTTTCGTTTACTCCCCAAACCTTTGGCATTGGCACCTATTGAAATGTCCAGGAACTCAGCATAACCTGTATTAGGGTGATGACATGTAGCACAAGCAACATCTTTACTTCCAGAAAGAATAGGATCAAAAAACAACAATCGGCCCAGCTCACGCTTTTCATGGGAATTTACATTGTCTTTGGGATCCATAACACTTTCGGGCAGCGCCGAAATCGTTGTGGAAATCTTCTTAACCTCTTTAACCGGAATTTTTGTTTTGGAATCTGAACACCCCACCCAGATGAAAAGCGCATTGAATAACAATATGACCAAAAGAAAACTTCTCATTGTATTGGTTATCTGCTCTACTTTTTCATCATACCATATTAAAAGCTAAATAATTACAATTATTTGATTTCAGTAAATTAGCTGACTACATTGTTCAATTCAACAAGTTTTCCTATTTCAACATGTAAAAGTTGTAATTTTTTTCGATTACTGTTCAAATCTCCCAAGATAATAGCATTCGTCTCTTTAAATGCGTCTTTTGAGACATTGAATAATGACTCGTAATAATTAATACCTTCGTTCAAGTTTTTCGCAAATGTATTTAGATAATTCTCTTGCTTTTTATTGATTGCGTCCCTTGCCTCTTCTATCTTATTCTTTAAATATTCAATGTAGATAGTAAGTTCTTTTACAAACATATTTGGGCGATCAGTTCTTGCAATCACATTTGCCCTACCATAAATATGATCAGTTATTTCTTTAAGACTCATCATTTTTGAAAAATAAGCCATATTAGGACCTGGACAAATAGATACACCTTTACCCTCAGTTTTTGTATCAATTTTATTAACTAAAAGTACAGAAGTTCCCAAGCCAACGCAAATGCAGGATTTATCAACAATTTTTTCGAATTTTTTTTGATATGCTTCGGTTGTTAGGTCTTCCCCATCTAATTCTTTCAATTTTAAATGTTGGTATTGTCTTGAAGCAACACAAATATCCTTTTCCGTAAATTCATTATTTAACGAAACGAACTTCCTAGGACAAGAACTACCCGGTCTTCCCTTGGCTATCAAAGCCTCTTTTTCCACATCTTTGGTATTTCCTCTGAGACTATTGAAAGGTATCCCCAATGGCGAAATATTACTCAAATACAAATCTTCTTCCTTGGCACCCATTAATTTTTCCAAAGTGGGATTATCAACCGTTGTTGCTTCTGGCACTAAAAGAAATGGCGTACCCCATCCTACGGAATCCAGTTCAAAATTATCAATAAGGAATTGATGTTCCTCTGCAGTACCAACGCCTCCTTGTGCCGTAATTTTGAGGGGTAAAACAGCTTTGGGAATATGGCGCTTTTTACTCTCTAATGATTGTACAAGAATCCCGTAAGTAGATTCAATCAATTCATTTCGTTTTTCCTTGAATTCCTCTAAAACAGGCCCAAGAAGATAACCATCTGTAGCAAAAGCATGTCCACCGCAATTAAGACCTGACTCAATTCGGTATTCAGACACCCAAAGTCCTTTTTTAGCCAAGAACTTACCTTGGATGAATGCCGAGCGAAAATCACTGACCTTTAGCACAATCTTCTTTTTTATATTTCCATTTTCATCTGGGTAAAAATCCTTGAATTGTTCAATATAGCCATATAACCTCGGACTCATTCCTGCAGAAAGAATTACAGAGGATTTTAAGTCACTTTCAGCAAAACCCCTTAAAGCAGCATGGGCATCATTATATTCTGAAGGCAGTTTTTCACCTTTGAAATAATTTACCTTATCTACTTTGGTCATAATATTAACATCTATACTGCCAAGAGATAAATTGTCCTTTATCCAATCCCCCGCTTCATTGATATTAAAATACTTATCAGTAAGATTCTTGAATTCCTTTTTTATGGAAGTGCCATCAGGTAACATGTTTAAATACTCTTTTACCTCAAGACTTTTATTCAGCGCTGTTTTTTTCAATTCCTCAAACTTACTCTCAGTTAGTGAATTGATCATATTGAGGTAGGACGTAATTCTTTTCGCCCTGAAATCTTCAATTTTATCAGTAATTTCCTTGTATGGTAATTCATAGAGTTCACAATACATCTTCCTTAATTTTTCTAGAAGAATGTCATCAACAAGTGAAATAACCGAATCTATGCCATACTGGGCAACTTTTAAAGGGGTATCAACTGTGTACCCTATTCCCATAACCGGGATATGGAATGAATGTGCTTTCGTCATAATTTCAGTAGAAATAAGGGGCACCATTAGAGGTCCCGTTTATTATCGATTTTTGAGCTGCAAAGATACGAAAAAGCAGGTTGGTATTACGTCGAAAGAAAACCGAGCTTATCGCCTTTAACATTTGCAATACCAAGAATGCCCTCTATCTAACCTACAATGTATGATGCCACTAAAAAAATTTCTCAAAACAAACACTATTTTCAATCCCAATATACTGCCCATAATTTGGAATCATTTTGTAACCACTCTTGGCATACAATTGAATTGCCTCTGGTTGCCTTTTGCCCGTCTCCAGGACACATTTTTCATAGGACAATTCTTCTGTCCATTTTTCAAGTTCCAATAAAATTATTGTGGCAATACCTTTACCCCTACTTTCTGGGCTGGTGTACATCCGCTTTACTTCCATAGTGGTCGAATCCAATTCCTTTATGGCACCGCAACCTAAAGGTTGTTGATTTTCATAGAGTACAACTGCATGTTTAATGACATCTATTTTGTTGAATTGATGGTAAAAAGCATGATCATCGCCATCGCGTTCAGCAAGGTCGGCGTCCAACAGTTTTACGAGGTCAATAAAATCTTTATTTACAGAACTGGTTCTAACAATTTTAATCATCGTCAATCTCTAACGTTACCCGTAAACACACTGACTTTGGAGTTGAATGGATTACCGGCAGCGCGTCGCATCATAGCAATTTGACCGGCATGCCAAACAGCATCTTCGATGGGTCCATTAATTTGATTCCAGAAGGGGAATTCAGCCTTACCAT
>CAZYQR010000308.1:0-3749 GCA_964649755.1 uncultured Maribacter sp.
TCCAGGAGAGGGTCACAATTTACAAGAGCACTCGATAGTATTAGTAAGGGGCGGAAGAGTAAAGGATTTGCCAGGTGTTAGATATCATATTGTTAGAGGTGCTTTGGACACAGCAGGTGTTGCAGGTAGAACTCAGCGTAGATCTAAGTATGGTGCAAAACGACCAAAAAAGTAATCAAAACTTTTTTAAAAGACAGTAATGAGAAAAAGACAGGCAAAGAAAAGACCATTATTACCGGATCCACGGTTTAACGACCAATTAGTGACACGTTTTGTGAACATGATGATGTGGGATGGCAAGAAATCAGTTGCATTCAGTGTATTCTACGATGCAATAGATATCGTTGAGGAAAAAAACACTGATGAAGAAAAAACAGCATTGGAGTTATGGAAAGATGCACTTTCCAATGTAATGCCACATGTTGAAGTGAGAAGTAGAAGAGTTGGTGGCGCTACCTTTCAGATTCCAATGCAAATAAGACCAGATCGTAAGATATCTACGGCAATGAAATGGCTTATTAGTTTTGCACGCAAGCGAAATGAAAAAGGTATGTCACAAAAATTGGCTGCTGAGATTTTGGCTGCTGCCAAAGAAGAAGGTGCAGCTGTTAAAAGAAGAGTGGATACACATAAAATGGCAGAAGCGAATAAAGCATTTTCCCACTTTAGATTCTAAGAAGAAATGGCAAGAGATTTAAAATATACAAGGAATATTGGAATTGCTGCGCATATTGATGCCGGTAAGACCACTACTACAGAACGTATATTGTTCTATACTGGCGTTAGCCATAAAATAGGTGAGGTACATGATGGTGCCGCAACTATGGACTGGATGGAGCAGGAGCAGGAGCGTGGTATTACCATTACTTCGGCTGCTACCACTTGTACTTGGGAATTTCCAATGAAGAATGGTGAGGTTATCGATGAAACAAAACCTTATCACTTTAATATTATAGACACCCCTGGCCACGTAGATTTTACAGTAGAGGTTAACAGATCTTTACGTGTACTAGATGGCTTGGTTTTCTTATTTAGTGCAGTTGATGGTGTTGAGCCACAATCTGAAACTAACTGGAGATTGGCTGATAACTATAAGGTGCCCCGTATCGGTTTTGTGAACAAGATGGATCGTCAGGGTGCAAACTTCTTAATGGTTTGTAAGCAGGTTAAAGAGATGTTAGGTTCTAATGCAGTTCCTATTGTCTTGCCCATTGGTGATGAAGCTGATTTTAAGGGAGTCGTTGATTTGGCAAAGAATAGAGCAATTATTTGGCATGAAGATAATTATGGATCAACCTTTGATATTGTTGCTATTCCTGAGGAAATGAAGGAAGAGGTTCATGAGTATCGTGCAGCTTTGATTGAAGCTGTTGCTGAATATGATGAAGAGTTGATGGAGAAATTCTTCGAAGATGAAGATTCCATTACTGAAGATGAAGTGCATGCTGCTTTAAGAGCTGCTGCTATGGATAGGGCTATTATTCCTATGATCTGTGGTTCTTCTTTTAAAAATAAAGGGGTGCAATTTTTGTTGGATGCTGTTTGTAGGTATTTGCCTTCTCCTTTAGACAAAGAGGATATTGTAGGCACTGATCCAGATACTGGTAACGAAATTACCCGTAAACCAGATGTTAAGGAGCCTTTTGCGGCATTAGCTTTTAAAATTGCCACGGATCCTTTTGTAGGTCGTTTGGCGTTCTTTAGAACATATTCAGGTCGCTTGGATGCTGGTTCTTATATTTTGAACAATAGGTCTGGTAAAAAAGAAAGAATCTCACGTATTTATCAAATGCACTCTAATAAACAGAATGCGATTGATTATATCGAGGCTGGGGATATTGGTGCGGCTGTAGGTTTTAAGGATATTAAAACTGGGGACACAATGTCTGCTGAAAAGCATCCTATCATTTTAGAGAGTATGGATTTTCCTGATCCAGTTATTGGTATTGCGGTTGAGCCTAAAACTAAGGTTGATGTAGATAAATTGGGGATGGCTTTATCCAAATTAGCAGAAGAAGACCCAACATTTCAAGTGAAAACCGATGAAGCATCTGGTCAAACCATTATTTCTGGTATGGGCGAGCTTCACTTAGATATTATTGTTGATCGTTTAAGACGTGAATTCAAAGTTGAGGTGAATCAAGGTGAGCCACAAGTTGAATACAAAGAATCTTTAACGAAAACTGCTGGTCATAGGGAAACCTATAAGAAACAATCTGGTGGCCGTGGTAAATTTGGTGATATTGTCTTTGAGATGGGTCCTGCCGATAAAGATTTCGAAGGTACGGGACTTCAGTTTGTTGATAAAATTAAAGGTGGACGTATTCCAAAAGAATTTATTCCATCAGTAGAGAAAGGTTTCAAAGCCGCTATGATGAATGGTCCTCTTGCGGGTTATGAGATGGATACCATGAAGGTTGTGCTTAAGGATGGGTCTTTCCACCCTGTTGATTCAGATGCACTGTCATTTGAATTGGCGGCAAAAATGGGTTACAAAGCTGCAGGTAAAGCTGCCGGTGCTGTGGTCATGGAGCCAATCATGAAGTTAGAGGTATTGACCCCTGAGGAGAATATGGGTGATATCGTGGGGGATCTTAACCGAAGAAGAGGTACTATCAGTGATATGAGTGATAGAGCAGGTGCTAAGGTTGTAAAGGGTACCGTTCCACTTTCAGAAATGTTCGGTTATGTAACTTCCTTAAGAACTTTATCATCAGGTAGAGCTACATCGACAATGGAGTTTTCACATTATGCTGAAACACCATCAAATATTGCAGAAGAAGTAATTAAAGCAGCAAAAGGGGTAACCGCTTAAATTTTAGAAGATGAGTCAAAAAATCAGAATAAAACTAAAATCTTACGATCACAACTTGGTGGATAAATCTGCTGAAAAAATCGTAAAAACGGTAAAGTCTACCGGTGCTGTGGTTACAGGACCAATTCCTTTACCAACACATAAAAAGATATTTACTGTATTGCGTTCACCGCACGTAAATAAAAAATCAAGGGAGCAATTTCAATTGAGTTCTTATAAAAGATTGTTGGACATTTATAGTTCTTCATCCAAGACCATTGATGCCCTTATGAAGTTAGAGCTGCCTAGTGGTGTCGAGGTAGAGATTAAAGTGTAATGAATCTTGGTTTGATGGAGCTATAGCGAACAGAAGACCTTAGATGAATTACATTCCGAACTTGTTTCGGAATCTATAGATAGAAAAACAGACCCTGAAACGAGTGCAGGGTAAACATGTCCTGAGCTGCGTGCAAGGGAAAAACGGAAACAAAAATAAATTCGGGGTTGAATTATTTTTGACCCTGTTTTTTTGCAAATAAGTTTAATAGTTAAGTAATTAATAAATAATAATTATATGTCTGGGTTAATAGGTAAAAAAGTAGGTATGACCAGCATCTTTGACGAGAATGGGAAAAACGTCCCTTGTACTGTCATTGAAGCAGGGCCATGCGTGGTTACCCAAGTCAGAACCGAAGAGGTAGACGGGTACAGTGCCCTTCAACTTGGTTTCGATGACAAGGCAGAAAAACGTGCTAATAAGGCCGAATCAGGTCATTTTAAAAAGGCAGGTACTTCTCCCAAGAAAAGAGTCGTTGAGTTCCAAGGTTTTGAAGGTGAATACAAATTAGGCGACACCGTTGGTGTTGACGTATTTGTAGAAGGAGAATTTGTTGATGTTATAGGAACATCAAAAGGTAAAGGTTTCCAAGGGGTAGTAAAAAGACACGGTTTCGCC
>CAZYQR010000309.1:0-3742 GCA_964649755.1 uncultured Maribacter sp.
AGTGCTCCATCGAGATTCACAATTTTATGAACGCCGGGCATATCTTTAATAGCCTCAGCCCCTATCGGTTTTAGTTTGGCCCCGAAAACAGGGGAAGCCTTAATGGTTGCATATTTCATGTTAGGAAGCGCAACATCAATGCCAAAAGATGCCGTTCCATTCACCTTTTCCGGTATATCAAACCGGGGTGGCGAAGTTCCCATAATGGTAAATTCTTCTGAAGTCTTTAGTCGGGGTTTGGCCGGCTGTGATAGGTCAGCGGCTTTTTCCACAAAGCTGGCAAAAGGTTCCGTGCGATTACTTGCAGGGTGCGAAATATAACTTTCTTTCACAACCAATTCGTCAGGGGAAACATCCCATTGCTCTGCAGCAGCCTCAAGCAATACAGCCCTGGCGGCAGCACCAGCTACCCGCATCGCATGCATGCCCGTACAGCGTACAGAGGCACTTCCACCAGTAAGTTGAAGGCTCAATTGTTTCATTGCTGTCAAAAACAGGCCATCCACCGTACCTACAAGCATAGAAGGAATATCTTTCTCTCCCATAATAAATCCCTTTGCCAAGGCGTAGTTGGCATATTCCTTATTTCCGGGAGCCTCCAACATGGTGACCGTTTTCCAGTCAGCGTCCATCTCATCGGCTAACATCATCGGTAGCGTAGTATGTACCCCCTGCCCCATTTCGGCATGCGGCACAATAACCATAATGGTATTATCAGCGGCAATTTTTAACCAAATGTTGATTACTGTATCATCTTCGCCGGCAATCATATCTTTTACTTTTTTTGCGCGGTTTCCCGGTCTAATTGCCACGCCTAAGACCAATGCGCCACCGGTAAGAACCCCGGTAGTAATGAAAGCTCTTCTAGTCCATTTCCCCATGGTTCTCGTTTTTAGTGTTTGATGTATTTGTCAAAGCTGCAGCTGCTCGTTTAATTCCTTTCCGCACCCGTGGATACGTTCCACATCTGCAAATATTACCACTCATGGCCAGGTCTATATCCTCATCGGTAGGAGCGGCATTACTTGCCAATAAGGCATGGGCCGACATAATCTGCCCGGATTGACAATACCCACACTGGGGAATCTGTTCATCAATCCATGCTTGTTGTATCACATGTAATCCTGTTTCGTTGGGAGCAATACCTTCTATGGTGGTTATTTCTTTATCCACGGCCTGATTAACCGGGGTAAGGCAAGATCGTATAGGTATACCATCGAGCTGCACTGTACAGGCACCGCACTGTCCTATCCCACATCCAAATTTAGTTCCGGTCAATCCTATTTGCTCTCGAATAACCCATAACAAAGGGGTGGCCGGATCTACCTCTATCTCATGTGTTTTATTATTTATGCTAATAATCATATGGGTAATTTAGATTATGATTCATCGTTTCTTTGGCCTATAAAAAGGTTCCGCTAAAGCTACATATAAATATTGAGCATGAAATTTGACTACCTTGAAATTTCTACTAAAAGGCAACTAATCCTTTATTTTAAATACCATTAACTTGTTGATTATTGAACCCATTCAGTACTTTTATATAACTATCAGGTCTAAGCAATCATTTGGCATTAAAAAAGTAAGCATGAAAAGACGAGAATTACTGAAAAAGTCGGTTATCGCAGTCGCAGGAATTGGTGTCTTGCCCAATTTGTTTATGCTCCTTGAGAGTTGTGGGCCGGAAAGACTAACAAATTATCAACCGGTATTCTTATCTATTGAACAGTATAAAACCGTTTGGCACATTGCTGAATTGATCCTTCCAAGAACAGACTCTCCAGGTGCAAATGATGCTGCTGTAGCTCCCTATATAGACTTGCTATTTTCAGAATTTTTTGGGGATGAGGATCTAATAAAGTACGAAACCGGCTTAAATATTTTTATGAAGAATTGTATGGCACGCTTTGGAAAATATTTTGTGGAACTTGATGAAACCAACCAGATCGCTATTTTGCAAGCCTTGGATAAAGAAGAAAATGACACCTCTTTTTTTAAGGCATTAAAAGGATTTATTTTATGGGGTTATTTCACCTCAGAACAAGGGATGAAAAGCATGAATTATTCGCCAGTTCCCGGAAAATATGAAGGATGTATCACCATAGACGATAATGAAAAAATAATTGTAGGTAATCGTTAAATAGTAAAGAATATGCAGGCAAATAAATTTGATGCTATTGTTATTGGTTCCGGCATGTCTGGCGGTTGGGCAGCCAAAGAACTCACTGAAAAAGGACTCAAGACCCTAGTGTTGGAAAGAGGACGACAGGTAGAACATATTAAGGATTATCCTACCACAAATATGGCTCCTTGGGAATTCAAATTCAGAAAGGAGCTGAGCAAAGAAACAAGGGAAGAATATCATATTCAGAAAGATGTGTATTCCTTTAATGAGGCCACCAAACAATTCTGGGCCAGCGACAAGAAACACCCTTACACACATCCGGATGATAAACCTTTTCGTTGGTTAAAGGCCTTTCAGACCGGGGGGAAAAGTCTATTGTGGTATAGGCAGTCCTATAGGTTAAGTGAGATTGATTTCGAAGCTAATGCCAAGGATGGTTATGGTATAGATTGGCCCGTGCGGTATAAGGATATAGCTCCCTGGTACGATTACGTGGAAAACTATATTGGGGTAAGTGGCAGGAATGAAGGATTGAAACAGTTGCCTGACGGGAAATTTCTACCTCCAATGGAGTTTAACTGTGTGGAGGAGTTTTTTAAAGAATCAATCAAAGAAAATTTTAATGGACGTGTCATGACTATTGGCCGAACAGCGCATGTTACCGTGAGACACAATGAAAGAGGACCTTGTCAACACCGAAATATGTGTGAAACAGGATGTCCGTATAGTGCCTATTTTAGCAGTGTCAGTGTTACCTTGCCAGCAGCCACAGCAACTGGGAATATGACTTTTAGACCCCATTCCATTGTTCACTCTATAATATTTGATGAAAAGCAAGGCAAAGCAACAGGAGTACGGGTGATTGATGCCCAGACAAAGGAAACAACCGAGTACTATGCAAATATCATTTTCCTATGTGCTTCAACACTTCCCAGCGCCCAGATCATGCTCAATAGTACATCAGCAAGTTTTCCTAACGGTATTGGTAATTCCAGTGGTATGCTGGGACACCATCTCATGGATCACTATTTTGTTTCGGTAAAGGGTAAAATTGACGGATTTGAAGATGGATATTATAACGGACACAGGCCCAATGGTATTTATATACCCAGGTTTGAAAATGTTGATACTAAGAATCCCGATTTTGTAAGGGGATTTGGATTTCAGGGTTCTGCCCACAGAGAAGGATGGTCCAGGGGGACTCAAATGGAAGGATTAGGGGCAGCATTTAAAGAGGAAATATCAAAACCAGGGCCATGGAACATGGCTCTAGAGGCGTATGGTGAATGCCTTCCGTATTTCGACAATAAAGTGGAACTGCACCCCGAATTGAAAGACCAATGGGGAATCCCAATATTGCATATAAGCTGTGAACTTAAAGAAAATGAGCATAAAATTTTAAAGGCCGGTAGTGAAATGGGTGTAGAAATGATGGAAAAAGCTGGCTTTAAGGATATTACGCCAGGAGATCCCAAAGCATGGATCTTTGGGGATGGTATTCACGAAATGGGGACCGCACGTATGGGAAGAGATTCCAAAACTTCAGTCTTGAACCAATGGAATGCATGCCATGATGTACCCAATCTATTTGTTACGGATGGTTCTTTTATGACTTCC
>CAZYQR010000310.1:0-3727 GCA_964649755.1 uncultured Maribacter sp.
CCAAAGAAAGCACCCAAGCAGTAATGCTACCTAAAGAAGCTATTGTCACCAATGGTCAATTAACAGGGGTTTATACCGTAAGCCAAACGAATACTGCCCTGTTGCGCTGGTTGCGATTAGGACGCTCGATTGGTGATAAGGTAGAAGTACTCTCAGGAATGTCATCAGATGAGCAATACATAGTCACTGCTGATGGTAAATTGTATAACGGAGCTAAGATCAATATCCAGTAAAAAATAGAAGCTCCTCCCTTTAGATAAAGGGAGGTGTCACGCCCAAAGGCGTGAAGGAGGGTTTGAAAGTGATGCCTTGAATTTAAAGAACATAAGTTCGGAGCATAGCACATTGGAGTAGATTTCCAAACCTGCCCGCCGGCAGGCAGGGATTGAGCCATTGTTGGAGCTCTTTTAAAAAATTAATGTCATTACGAGGAGGAAACGACGAAGTAATCTATACATAGAAATAAAGATTGCCACAGTAAATTAAAATTTACTTCGCAATGACGAAACTAAAAAAAGCGACTGGCGAAAGCCCGCCCGAACGCCCAAAAAGGTAAAAATAAAAATATGAAGGAAGGATTAGCTGGCAAAATTGCCAAACTATTTATAGGATCCAAATTAACCGTGCTTCTGATGATCGTTTTCATGGTCATTGGGGTGTATAGTTCTTTTTTGATACCAAGGGAAGAGGAGCCACAGATTGATGTACCTATCGCCGATATTTTTGTGGGATATCCTGGGGCAAGCCCAACCGAGGTCGAATCACGAGTTACTAAACCGCTAGAAAAACTCATTTCGAACATTAAAGGAGTAGAGTATGTGTACTCCACCTCAATGAAGGAGCAAGGTATGGTTATCGTTCAGTTTTATGTGGGTGAGGATATTGAACGGTCGTTTGTAAAGCTCTATAACGAGATTAATAAGCATATGGATATTATGCCTGAGGGAGTTACTTTTCCCTTGGTGAAAACCCGTGCTATCGACGATGTGCCAATGTTGGGTTTAACCCTTTGGAGTGAGACTTATGACGACTATCGCATCAAGCAAATTGCACAGGAGCTTACCGATGAAATAGGGAAGATAAATGATGTCTCGGCTACGAAAAAAATAGGAGGGAGAAATAGGCAATTACGTGTAGTTCTTGATAAGGAAAAAATGGCTGAAAGCGGATTGGATTTTCTATCTGTGGCCCAAATGATACGAGCCAATAACCAGCAGTTGAGTAGTGGTTCTTTTGATAAGAACGATACCGAATTTTTAGTAACTACAGGTAAATTCTTGGAATCGGTAGATGATGTTGAGAATTTAGTAGTTGGCGTTCAGCAAAATAGGCCTATTTATTTGAAGCAGATTGCCAGCATTGAGGATGGGCCTGAGCTTCCCAAGAATTATGTTTCCTTAGGATTTGGTCAAGCCAGTGAAAAAGCCCAAAACTACAATTCGGAATATCCTGCGGTAACCATCTCTGTTGCAAAGCGCAAAGGCGCTGATGCTATGAAGATATCTGATATTATCATTGCTAAAGTTGAACATCTTAAGAAGAACTTGATTCCTGATGATGTTCATGTTGAGGTTACACGTAACTATGGCGAAACGGCTTCGCATAAGGTCTCCGAACTTCTGTTGCACCTGATTGGTGCTATTATCGCAGTAACTTTCGTGGTGATGCTTGCTATGGGCTGGCGCGGTGGTTTGGTGGTGTTCTTATCTGTGCCCATTACCTTTGCCTTGACGCTGTTGAGCTATTATATGCTCGATTATACCTTGAACAGAATCACACTTTTCGCTTTGGTTTTTGTAACGGGTATTGTAGTGGATGATTCCATCATCATTGCGGAAAATATGCATCGCCATTTTAAAATGAAGCGCTTGCCCTTCAAGCAGGCGGCATTATATGCGATAAATGAAGTAGGTAACCCGACCATATTGGCAACCTTCACGGTTATAGCATCCGTATTGCCAATGGCCTTTGTTTCTGGTTTAATGGGGCCTTATATGAGCCCTATGCCCATTGGTGCTTCCATCGCCATGTTGTTATCACTTTTCGTTGCTTTAACAATCACTCCCTATTTGGGTTATATTTTCTTAAGAGAGAAGGAGAAAAATGGTAAGGGAGAGAAAAAAGAACAACCCTTGGAGGATTCTTTTATCTACCGCATCTATGAAAAGTTTGAAAAACCACTCATCGAAAATAAAAAGAAACGTTGGATGTTTTTGGGAATTACGTTCTTGTTGTTGATTGCTTCGGTAGCATTGTTCTTCACAAAATCGGTGGCCGTGAAGATGTTGCCTTTTGATAATAAGAATGAATTTCAAGTGGTCATTGACATGCCTGAGGGGACAACTTTGGAAAGGACCGGTGTTGTGACCAAGGAAATTGCCCAGTATTTATCAATGCGTCCAGAAGTGGTGAATTACCAGTCCTATGTAGGTACTTCCGCACCAATAACTTTTAACGGATTGGTGCGTCATTACGATCTACGGGGTGGTAGTAATATGGCCGATATTCAAGTTAATCTTGTGGATAAAGGGGAGCGTTCTGAACAAAGTCATGATATAGCCAGTCTCTTCCGTCCTGAGATCCAGCGAATAGGGGCCAAGTTTAATGCCAATGTAAAAATTGTTGAAGTACCACCAGGGCCTCCTGTAATGTCGACCATTGTAGGCGAGATCTATGGTCCTGATTATGACAAGCAAATTGATATTGCCAATCAGGTTCAGGATATCTTAAAAAATACCGACGATGTTGTTGATGTAGATTGGATGGTTGAAGCCGACCAATTCGAGTATGAATTTATCATTGACAAGGAAAAAGCGATGTTGTATGGTGTAGTACCGCAACAGATTTCCCAAACCATGAATATGGCGCTGTCTGAAAGGGCAGTTACTAACTTATATGACGAAGATGCCTCTACCCAAGTAGGATTAATATTGGCCTTGGCTGAAAAGGAAAAATCGACGATTAGCGATATTTCCCAACTGAAGGTCAAATCGCAACAGGGAAATATGATAACCATTGGTGATTTGGTAGAGATAAGACAATCCACAAGGGCAAAAAGCATTTATCGTAAGAATCAAAAACGAGTGGTATATGTGATGGCTGATATGGCTGGAGAGCTCGAAAGTCCGGTGTATGCTATTTTGGGAATGACCGATAAAATAAAAGGGCTTAATCTTCCTGAAGGTTATTCCGTTGATGAGTTGTACATAAAACAACCCGATTTTGAGGATAATTATACGGTAAAATGGGATGGGGAATGGCAGATTACTTTGGAAGTGTTCCGTGATTTGGGAATCGCGTTCTTAGGGGTAATTGTTATCATTTATATTTTAATCGTAGGCTGGTTCCAGAATTTCAAAGCACCAATCGTTATGATGGTGGCTATACCCCTTTCGTTAATTGGTATTGTGTTGGGCCATTGGCTGTTAGGTGCATTTTTTACGGCAACTTCCTTTATCGGAATGATCGCCTTGGCGGGTATCATGGTGCGCAACTCGGTCTTGTTGATTGACTTTGTGAATTTGCGATTAGCAGATGGCGTACCCATTAAACAAGCGGTAATTGAAGCTGGTGCTGTACGTACAACACCCATTTTATTAACGGCTGGGACTGTAGTCATCGGGGCTTTCGTTATTCTCTTTGACCCTATTTTCCAAGGATTGGCAATATCACTCATGGGTGGGACCATCGTTTCAACCGTATTGACCCTTTTGGTAGTGCCTTTGGT
>CAZYQR010000311.1:0-3718 GCA_964649755.1 uncultured Maribacter sp.
ATTGAATTAATGGATGAACTAGGGTTTGAAGCGTTTACCTTTAAAAAACTAGGCAAACAAATTGGATCCCCTGAAAGTTCTATTTATCGCTATTTTGAGAACAAACACATGCTATTGATTTATCTTATAGGATGGTATTGGGGGTGGTTGGAGTATAAATTGGTTTTTGCTATGGCCAATATCGATTCTCCCAGGCAAAAATTAGAAGAAGCAATTAAAGTACTGACCCATCCTATAGCCATTGACAATTCCTTTTCCCATATAAACGAAATCCTATTGGAAAAGATCATTATATCGGAATCTGTAAAGGCTTACCATAGAAAAGACGTGGATAATGCAAATGAAAAGGGCTATTTTAAGGTATATAAAAGAATAGTTCAAAGAGTCTGTGATGTGGTATTGCAAATACATCCAAAATTTGAATTTCCCCATATGCTGATCTCGACCGTAATCGAAGGAGTCCATCAGCAAAGATACTTTTCGAAGCACTTGCCCTCACTTACGGATGTTGAAAAAGGGAAGGACAATATTTCAAAATTTTATACTCAAATGGTATTCAAAGTTATTGTATAATGAAGGGTAAGGTTTTAAATTTATTCAACCCTTTAAGGGATTTAATCGTTGTTTGCTTACTGGTATTTATTACTGCCAAGCCAGTTTTTCAGATCATTATTCATTTCGATGAATTAAAGCATAGTTTTTAATTCCTTTTCCCAGTTTCATAAAACGAACGTTTTAAAAGACATCAGCCTTCTTATCCATTCTGTTCTTATAAACGGCCGTCTTATAAGACCGATTATTTTGTTAAAAAATACTTTTAGAACGATATTCCATCAACATTCCAATTGTAGTGAATTAGCGATATTATCATTAGTAAACGTATATTATTCTGATTGGTTTTCGCAATGGCCGATAAACACTGGAATATTCATAAATTACGGTCATAAAAGAAATATAGTTACCAGTAACTATATACAATTGTTGGCAATAATTTAAAATAAAAAAATTATGAAGATATTCGGGTTTCCTCAAATGGATTTGATTAAAGGAATTAGACGATCCTATCCGCCTCATTTAATTTTGTCAATTGCAAAATCGAACAAGGTCCTTGTGCATCTGGAAGAAGGATACGGTGAGGATATTGGATTTACACAATCAGATTATCAGGTTGAAAATGTTTCTTTCAAACCGAAGTTAGAAATTTTTTCTCATAGTGATTACATCGTCTGTATCACCGCTCCATCAGCAAGAGAAATTGATATGATGAAAGAAGGTCAAACCTTATTGGCATTCCTGCATTATAATACCCATGATGTTAGAAATAGATTGTTTTATGATAGGAATATTCGTACTATTTCTTTAGATGAAATAATAGATTCGGGTACGGGCAGAAGAATGGTAGAAGACTTGAGAGCCACAAGTTTTAATGCCGTAAAAGCAGCCCTGATAGCATTAAAAGAATCTTGGGGAGAGGAAAAATGGTATTCAAAGTACAGAGAACATATTAAGGCCTATGTAATGGGTACAGGCAAAGTTGGTGCTCATGCCATAAATGCATTCGCTAATTTTCGTTATACGGGTTTACGTCAGGATTTGGTTGAGAATGGTAATTGCAAAATAGAAGTAGTTGCACTTGGCTTTAGAGAAACCGGAGATAAAAAGTTTATGAATAAGTATGTATTGCCTAATGCTGATATTCTGGCAGATGCGACCTACCGCCCGGAAGGACTAAACCACCTTCATATTGTTGACAAAGAGCAATTGGAAATTTTACCAGAAGATGCTGTTATTTGCGATGTTTCGGCTGACAATTACGATATATCTGGAAAAGCTCATGTAGTAAAAGGAATTCAAGGTATACCAACCGGAAGAGACCAAGATTATCGAAGACCTATTTTCGACAGAAATCACCCTGCTTTTTCAGATGATACTTATGTTCCAAAAGAATATCAACTTACACCCAGACAAATAAGAACTTCCGTTAGTTCCTATTCCTGGCCTTCTTTCGGAGATGATTCTGATAGATTAACAAATGTTGAAATTTACGCTCGACAGATTAAGCCTATATTACAATTCCTGATCGACAATGGGATAAAAGGTATAGAAATACCAGAAGATTTTAAAACGTCTGCGTTAAACAATGCGCTATTCAAAAGTCTAAATCCACTAACTATTGCCAACAAAAAATAAACGTCATTGAAACGGTCGTTTATTGGGACTACGGCTTCCTTCTTCATTCTGTGCTATCAATCGGCCGTTTTATGCACCTTTACAAGGACAAATAGAATATGGGAGAAGCTCCATCCGCAAAGCTATTACTCTCAGTATTTGGTCAGTTAAAAATCAACTCACTTATCGGTAAAATTAAAACCTTCCAAAAATGACATGCAATAAAAAGAGACTCCTGACTATTGAGGAATGGGCGAATTGGTTCCCCGTTAAAGTGCGTAGTTTCACATTCATGGCACCTGGCCCGGTAATCATCTGGATCTTTAGTATCTATCCGTAATTCCATCGAAAAATACTATTGCTTTATCTATCCTCAAGAGTAAATCGCGAACAACTCTTAAAAGTTAAAATGAATTCTAAGGGTTTTTCGCAACGGTTTTGGAACTGACTTAGCCATTTGCTTAATTGACAGGGTATTTTTGATACGAAATAGCCTGAAGACCCGTTAATATAGGAAACGACGTGTTATGAGGAGGATTATTTTAGGAATTTCGATTATTTTCTTATTCAATTGCAATAAAAATGAAGTAATAGATCCCGGATCGAATTCAATTTTTGGAAACGAGAGAAAGGTGGTCATAATGGGTTACAGCGATGACGCCATGGAGCCCTTTATATCAAAAGATGGCAACTTTTTATTTTTTAACAACCTAGAAGGCCCCAACTCCAAGGACATCTATTTTGCCGAGAAAGTTAACGATTCCACATTTCAATTTAAGGGAGAAGTACAAGGAGTGAATGGTGCCTTTGTGGATGGCAATCCGACCATGGACGCTAACGGCAAGTTTTATTTTATTTCCACGAGGGAATACAGCCCCTCCGATAGTGTCACCATTTACAGTGGAAATTTCAATAATGGCACTGTTACCGATCTTCAGAAAGTGTCCGGCACCATCAACATTCCAACACCTAGTTGGTTAAATATGGGGGTGGAAATAACGGCCGATGGAAAATCTATGTATACCTCCTACGCATTTTTTAATACTCAAAATAACTTTCCTTCAAAAAGTAATATTAGAATGGCCCGGCTGGAAAACGGCTCTTTTAACATCCCCGATAACGAAGATGTGGTTTTTTCGAATATAAACTCCGCCGGATCCTTAGAATATGCTGGCGAAGTTTCAGAAAATGAGCTTGAAATGGTGTACTCCCGATTGACCCTGTCACCGACGCCTGTTTTTAAGATGTTCTATACCAAAAGAAGAAGCAAAAGTGATGCTTTTGACCCTCCAATAGCTATTTCCGAACCTTTCAGGGATGATGTTAATGCCTTTGTAGAGGCTCCCACATTCTCATCAAATGGGAAAATAATATACTATCACAAACGGGAAAACGGCGTTGTTTCAATTTTCATGCTCTCCCGTGACTAATTAATCAAGAAACAAACTAGAAAACCGATTAGTCCCATAAAACGAAGGTTTTATGGGACTAGTCTATAATGAACAACGGTATAATTAACTCCACCATTAATTATACTTTTTAAGATACC
>CAZYQR010000312.1:0-3687 GCA_964649755.1 uncultured Maribacter sp.
GAACCATTTCAAGTGAGGATCTTGAGTTATTAGAATATGTTGAAACCGCGGAAGCTTCTTTGAAAAGCTCTGCCCATGCATTTTCATTTACGTGTTTTACAGTGTCAACACGAAAACCATCAATCCCCAAATCATTTACATAATCCGTTAGCCATTTCATAACGTAAAAGCGAGGGGCTCTAGGGTAGCCAGTGCGTTCAAAAAACAATTGCAATTCATCTAGCTCGTTGCTTAATCTTCCTTCTTCTTTCCATTTGGCCAAAAGTGCATCCGGAAGCTCAACAGCTTCATTAGACTCTGTATAAATGTCAGGAAGATTATCAACCAAGGTACAGGCTGTGGTATTCTCGTACGTTGTAAACTCACAAGTAGGCTCTGTACGAACCCATTCATCTGGCCAAACGGAATCTTCATTGGTTACTGGACCAGTATGGTTTAAAACTACATCCATCAAAACTCGAATACCTTTATTATGTGCAGTTTTAACTAATTTTTCCAATTCTTTCTTTGTTCCGAAATTTGGATCTAAAGAAGTCCAATCCTTGGTCCAATAGCCATGATAACCATATGTATTTCCGGTGGATTCATCGGTAGCACCATGAACTTGTTCAACAACAGGAGTAAACCAAATGGCATTTATGCCTAGATCTGTAAAATAACCATTTTCGATTTTTTGGGTAATTCCTTCCAAATCGCCTCCCATGAACCCTCTTAGGACACCGGTCTTATTTGTTCTTTGAAAATTAATGTCATTCTCCTTATTGCCATTATTAAAACGGTCAGTAAGCATAAAATAGATATTGGCACCTTCCCATACAAAAGGAACCGTGTTTTCTGGTTCGGGAGTACTTTCATTAGCGGCAATCTCAGGTTGCTCTATAGCTTTTTTTTGCTCTTGTTTACAGGACATAAAAAAAGTTAATACCAAAACCAATAATAAGAGTCTATGCATTTTTATCTATTTTGGTTAAAGCTATAAAATGCAATGTGAAATAGAAAATTTATTTCTTTCTATTTAAAACTTTGAACTCCTCGTAGCAACTACTAATGGCATCTAAAATCTGAAGATCGTTGGCGGTGGTAATGAAAGACTTTGAATAACTACAATTGTTAAGAATATCATCAATATCCATTTTATCAATTTGTAGCAATTCAGTAAGGGTTTCCCTATCAAATTTGGAAGCTAGAAGCTCTCGTATGGCGTCGTCCTCTTTAACCTGTCTTAATTTGCGCATTTGATTTGGCTTCTTTCCAAAGAGATTTCGTAATAAATCCGCTGGGTTTAAAATAGCACCTAATACCTTGGTTACCGCACTTGGGTTCTTTCTACCCGCTTCATAACCCACATTTAGCCCCGAAATGCTGTATTGATAGGCAGTATTAATGGGAATGTTTTTGACATCTATTTCTAGATAGCCTGTTAATTGATAAGGCCTAACTATGACCTCTTCCAGAGCATAAGCTAATTCAGTAAGAGCAACCTTGGTATCCTTGAATTTGAACATATCGTTGGTCACCCTTATTTTTTGTGATTTAAATCCAAGATAAGAGAAGTAGATGGTGTCGTTTACAGAGGCTGAAATTGAAAACTCGCCCTTATTATTCGTAATAGTACCAAGAACCTTATTTAAGTTAACTATATGCACGCTTTCCAATGGACGATCTGACTGGGCGTTGACGACAATGGCACTAAAAATTTGGGTTTCTTCTTGAGTTTCTTGGGAAATTCCAAGAAAACCCAATAAGAAGATTAGAAGCGTAAAATATTTTATCATTGGTCTAAAATCCGAATAAAAAGATTCTAATCAAAACAAAAAATACCCCGAAGGGTATTTTTAATATACAATTAACTAAAAGAAGTCGCTTTTACGTTTTTCCCTTCTTTTACCAGAATAACTTGAGTTGCCCGATGATTTCCCATCCCTTCTCTTACTGCTAGTACTACGGTCACGACCTCTTCCACCACTTGACCTTTGATCACGATCTCGACTTCCTCCGCCACTTCGACCTTTATCCCTTCTTCCACGGCCACCTCCGCCGCCAGGGTTTTTAGATACTTCAACATTAACAAACCTACCATCTACTTTAAACTCTGTAAAAGTTGACAGTATTTTTTCTGTTGCCTCGGCATCAGTATTGAAGAAGGAAAAACTATCCTTCACATCAACTTTAAAAACATCATCTTTGCCAAGACCAACGGTATCTCTAACGAAATCTTTTAGTGACATCCAATCATAGCCATCTTTTTCGCCTACGTTGATAAAATAACGTACAGAGCCACTTGTTGGGACATCTCCTCCACGATCTCCTCTGCGTTCACCGCGTTCTCCTGAATCAGCGGTATTCAAATCCCGTGTTTTATTGTAATAATTGAAGAATCTAGTAAATTCTACAGATACTATTTTTTTGATAAGTTCTTCACGGTCAATTCCTTGAAATACATCATTGATAGCTGGTAAATAATTTTCCACCTCTTCATTGATTGCAGTATCCTTGATTTTGTTAGCCAAATGATAAAGCTGAATTTCACATATTTCCATTCCTGTAGGAATTGTTTTGGAAATGAACTTTTGCTTTATTTTATTTTCTATCGCTTTGATTTTTCGAAGCTCACTTCTGGTAACAATCACCATAGAGATACCAGATTTGCCTGCACGACCGGTTCTACCACTACGGTGGGTATAGGTTTCAATTTCATCTGGTAATTGGTAATTTATTACGTGGGTAATGTCCTCAACATCAATACCACGCGCGGCTACATCTGTGGCAACCAGCATCTGTATCTGTTTTTTACGGAAAGAGTTCATTACCAAATCCCTTTGGTTTTGGCTCAAATCACCATGCAATGCACCAGCGTTATAACCATCTTCAATCAACTTTTCGGCTACTTTTTGGGTATCTCGTTTTGTTCTACAGAATATCACGGAGAATATATCGGGATTCGTATCTGCCAATCTTTTTAAGGCGGGATAACGATCTCTCCCTCCTACAACATAATACTCGTGCTGAACGGTGGAAACTCCTGCATTTCTGGTACCAACGGTAATCTCTTGGGGTGAATGCATGAATCTTTTGGCGATAACCGAAACTTCTTTGGGCATGGTTGCCGAAAACAACCAAGTGGATTTTTCTTTTGGTGTGTTCGAAAGAATATCCTTTATATCCTCAAAAAAGCCCATATTGAGCATTTCGTCAGCTTCATCCAAAATACAATAGTCTATTTTTGAAATGTCTACCAGACGTCTCCCTATCATATCTTTCATACGGCCAGGTGTAGCTACAACAATTTGTGCGCCCCTTTTAACCTGACGTGCTTGGTCCGTTATGCTTGCACCACCATAAATAGCAACAACATTGATACTCTTCTCATACTTCGCATACAATTTAAGCTCGTTGGTAATTTGCAAACAGAGTTCACGGGTTGGGGAAAGTATCAATCCCTGGGTAGTTCTACTTTCGCTATCTATTTTTTGGATTAAAGGAAAACCAAAGGCCGCGGTCTTACCAGTTCCTGTCTGCGCAAGGGCAACCAAATCGGTTTCATCTTCCAATAAAATAGGGATAGCTTTTTCCTGTACTTCAGATGGGGTTTCATACCCCAAATCGGCAACAGCATCCAATAGGGACTTCTGCAGTCCCAGTGCTTTAAATTTTGTCATAATGTGTTTTACTTAATCGCAAATATGT
>CAZYQR010000313.1:0-3672 GCA_964649755.1 uncultured Maribacter sp.
TATCCCGCATTTTCGCGGGATTTTTGCTTTTGATATTTGGTCTTATCGAAAGAATATCCTTTTTTTCTTCTTTTACCTCTTTTTGTAACCTGGATTCAACTACCAAGTGCAACACAGAAGAAAAAAGAGGTTAGTGGGATTCCCGAAGAGGTTGTCGATAGGATTATGGATAAATTAAAGGAAAGGTTTAGGTTGCTCTGAAATGCATCTTCATTCCTTCATGACTGGCTTTAAACCCTAGGTTTTCATAAAATCGTAAGGCCTCGTGTCTTTTTTTGTCGGTGGTAAGTTGAAGCAAATGTGCTCCTCTTTTTTTTGCCCTATCTATGGCCCATTCAAACATTTCAGTTCCTAAACCTGTTCCGCGTTGGTCTTTTCTAATGCGAACGGCTTCAATTTGTGCTCGTATTCCACCTCGATAGGTTAGATATTGAATGAAGGACAGCTGTAGGGTTCCAATAACCTCAAGCTTTTTGTTTTCAATAACTATGAGTTCCTGATTTTCATCAGCGTTTATGCTTTCAAAAGCTATAAGATATTCATCAGGTAATGGTATTTGAAAATTTTCTCTCTTTATTCCAAGCTCATCATCAGCAATCATTGCTACAATTGCCAATACATCATTTTCTGTTGCTTTTCTAAATGTGATCTCCATACAAATTTATGTATTTTTTGATAGTTTTTATCCAATCAAATTTTAGATCTTTTTATTTCTCATTTTCTTTTTTAACTGAAGTTTCAAGAGCAGCTCCAAGGGCTAAACCAGCACCAGCTCCTAAAGATATTCCAATTGCAAGACTATTTGTCACGATTCCAATGCAAAGTCCAATTCCTGCTCCAAAAACTAAACCTGATGCTTTATAGTTATTTTTCATATTTAATTTTTTTTTAATTGTATTTAATAAAAGGTTGCATGTTTTTTATTACTTAAACTCCTTTTCTTTTGAATATTCCTGTTACATATACAACAACTATAACTTCCAGCATTAAGATCCAAAATAGTGGATTGCCATAAAAGTCGCCATAACTTCTACCTTCTGGGATTTCAAAAAGTGGGACTGTTATAATTCCATCTAAAAAGACAGCTACCAAGGCTGATATTAAAGCAAAAGGTAGCTTGTTTATTTTGCTTTTTTTTCTGTAGTACAATGATGTCCAAATGAAATATGTGGGTATAATACATATACCCAAAACATATTCGGGTCTATCAATTAGACCATAACTCATTAATGGATAAACAATAACTATATATGCAATGAATATGGTTAACCATGCATATATCGGAAATAATATGTCGCGTTTTGTTTTCATAAATTGATTTTTTTACTTATAATTTTATTTAAACTTAATTTATATTCCAAACACCAGTTTTTGCAGTACGCTTTACAAATGCTGTAAAATCTATAGGTTTTCTACCCAGTATTTTCTCAACATCTGTGGTTACCAATTGGTTGTTTGGATTACCCAATACTTCTCTGAATAGGTAGTCGAAAAGCCAGATATAATCGGAAGGTACTCCTGCATCCTTCAACATGGTATTGTATTCTTCTTGTGTAACCGCCTGATATGTTATTTCTCTTTCGGTTGCCTGTGCAATAATATCTACTGCCTCTTCAAAAGTCAGCGCATTAGGGCCAGTAATTTCATAGGTTTTTCCATTGTGAGCATCGTTAAGTAGTGCTTCAACCACTACTTCGGCAATATCTCCAGTATCGACGAAAGGAATTTTGGTATCGGGCATAGGAAGTGCTACGTGTCCAGACAAGACAGGTTCTAAGAAAAAACTCTCACTAAAATTTTGATTGAACCATGATGCTCTTACTAGTGTGTAATCTAAACCCGAATTAGCAACTACTTGCTCACAGCGCTCCGCTTCTTTCTCTCCTTTTCCAGAAAGTAAAACGGCTTTTTTAACACCTGCTTTTTTCGCGGCTTCTATAAGTCCTTGAATAGCTTCAAAAGCACCTGGTACTGCTAGGTCGGGATAAAAAACGATATATACTTTATCTATTCCCTCTAAAGCTTTTGGCCAAGAAGTGGGGTCTTCCCATTCAAACGATGGTGACTCATTTCTAGAACCAACTCTTACATTTTGGTTTCGTTCTTTTAATTGCTCTACTACTTTTCGACCAGTTTTACCAGTTCCTCCGATTACTAAGATGTTGTCTTTCATGTTTATTTATTTAAGATTATAATTAATTTAATGTTTTGAATGCGTGAATACTGCCAATACCGAGAGTAGGAATGAAATCACCGCAAAAATGGTCCTGATAAGGTGCAGTCGGTTCCAATTCAATTCATAAAACTTTCGGAATTCAGCTATTTTACTTGCATTAATCTTTGTCAACTCAAGAGCGTCCAGTTGATTATTGAGAGGGACATTCCCCAGCCCTGTGACTCCAACGGTTCCAATGAGATAGAAAATAGATGCACTTAAGAGAAGCCAGAATGCTACTTTATTCTCATGAAATTCATATATGCTTGCTATGCTTAGAAAAAATATACTTCCGAAAAATATAAGAAAGAAGGACGGGTTCAGAATAGCCCGGTTTATGTTCTGCATAGTTTCTAAATATGCAGGGTCAGCTACTTTTTGTGTTCCTGGGATAACAGACACCGACCAGGCATAAAATAGTCCTGCAGATAGTCCAGTAAGGACTACTGTTCCAAAGAGAATAAATGATTTAATTGATATTTCCATGATTAGTTACTATTTAGTTGGTTAATCCATTCTTTAAGAAGTGTGTATTCTTTTGTGCTAAGTTTAACTCGATCCCCTTTAGGCATCCTTTTCGTGATGAAAACTTGCTTGTGAATCTTGGGTGCGCGCCTTTCCATATTTTTGAGTGAAAAGACCATAAATGGATTTTGACTTCGGTGGCAGCTATTGCATTTTATCTGAAGAATCTCAAAAGCTTCTTGTTTGAGGGTTTCATTTACATTATTCGCAATTAGGTAGTTCTCACTATGTTCTTTAGAATTTGAAGTAAAAGCGATCAGTAAAATAAATGTGGCTTCTAAAGCAGCTAGCAGTAATATTTTTGCAGATTGTTTTTTCATCTTACTTCCATGATTTATTACGGATGTAAAATTGGGGGTATATTAAATCACATGCTTGACCTTATCCGCCATTTTTTTGACAGTTTAAGCCAAATCAATATTTTTATTGCATTTTTCGGAATTCGACAGGAGATTTGCCAGTCCAACGCTTGAATGCGCGATTGAATGCGCTCTGTTCAGAAAAACCAATTTCGAAGGCAATTTCACCCACGCTTCTGGAAGAATTTATAAGAAGATTTTTAGCTATTCTCTCTTGCGTTTTTTTAATAATACCCCTGAAGGTGCTGCCGCCTTCGGCAAGTCTGCGGGATAAAGTACGGCTACTCATTCCTACATGCTCACCCATATGTTCTATGCTTGGGATTCCACTAGGGAGTGCGTCTTTAATTAATTTTTCTATATCGGAAGAGATTTTATTTGGGTTTATTTTTATCCCTTTGGTTTCTTCTTCAACCCTTTCTACCAAAAACTTGTTGATACTGGTATCAGCTTTTGCTGTTCGTGTATCTAGGTCTGAAGTTTTGTAGGAAATGAAATTTTGTGATTGGTTGAATAGTATTGGGCATTGAAAAGAATCATGATAGCTTTTCATATCAGCCGGTGGATTATGTG
>CAZYQR010000314.1:0-3668 GCA_964649755.1 uncultured Maribacter sp.
CAGTGATAACTGGATTTATTGCCTCAACTTTAGATGATGAGACAACGACTTTAGGCAGAAACGGCAGCAATTACTCAGCAGCTATGCTGGCCAATTATCTCGATGCCCAAGAACTTCAGAATTATACGCATGTTGATGGCATATTCACTGCTAATCCTGATTACGTAGCGGAAGCAGAACGTATTTCAGAATTATCATATAGCGAGGCCAATGAGCTTGCAAATTTTGGGACCAATATTTTACATGCAAAAACAATAATTCCATTAATAGAGAAGAATATTCCACTAAGAATCCTGAACACCTTTAATCATGATGGCGAGGGAACACTCATAAGTGCTAAAACGAGCAAAGAGGGGATTAAATCTTTATCGGTAATTGAAGATGTGGCACTTATTAACTTGGAAGGCCGGGGTCTTTTAGGAAAAGTTGGTATTGATGCCAGGATTTTCAGGTCGCTGGGTGAAAACAACATCAGCGTTAGTATTATTTCGCAAGGTTCTTCAGAACGGGGAATAGGTTTAGTCGTTACTGCCGATAAATCACAAAGGGCTAAAATTGCTTTACAGCGCGAGTTTTCCAGTGATTTTCAATCCAAGGATATTAATAGGATTACGGTTGTGAAAGATGTATCTGTGATTTCTATCGTGGGTCAGGATTTAAGTACCTTCCACAAACCATATAACTCACTTATTAAAAACCAAGTGGTTCCTTTATTATTCAATAATACGGTTTCAGGAAAGAATGTGAGTTTGGTTGTCAAGAAATCTGATTTACATAAGTCGTTAAATGTAATGCATGGTCAGATATTTGGATTTAATAAAAAGGTGAATGTTGCAATTTTTGGACATGGAAACGTTGGCGGTACATTGATTGACCAAATATTAAAATCATCCAAAACCATTGAAAAACGTAAAGGTATTGATCTCCATGTTTTCGCAATCGCCAATTCCAAAAAGGTCTTGTTCAACGAAAAAGGGGTCCCTAAAAGTTGGAAGACGGCTATTAAAGAGAAAGGCGTTAAGTATCAAATGAAAGATATTATTAAATATGCCAAAAAGCATCATTATGAAAACTTGATAGCCGTCGATAATACGGCAAGTGAAGATTTTGTGGCCAATTACTTTGAGTTTGTTGAAAACGGTTTTGATTTGGTTTCTTCCAATAAAATAGCTAACACTTTAGGTTTCGATTACTATCAATTATTGCGGGAAGAATTGGCGAAAAACCAAAAACAGTATTTGTACGAGACAAATGTTGGTGCAGGATTGCCACTTATAGATACAATTAAACTATTGCACCTGTCAGGAGAAAATATAACTAGGATAAAAGGAGTTTTTTCAGGCTCCTTAAGTTATATTTTCAACACCTTTTCTGAAGTCGAGACTTCTTTCTCGGCAATTTTAAAAGATGCAATGAAAAAAGGCTTTACTGAACCAGATCCAAGAGAGGATCTATCGGGTAACGATGTAGGTCGCAAGCTATTGATTTTGGCAAGAGAGTTAGAGTTGAGTAATGAATTTTCAGATATCAAAATTCAAAATTTGATTCCAGAATTATTACAAAAGGGAAGTGTAGATGATTTTATGGGTAATTTAGATGTACTTAATGATAAGTTCAATGAATTGAAAAAGAATCAAAAACCCAATCATGTTTTAAGATACGTTGGGGATTTGCATGGCGATTTAAGAAAAGTAAAGGGTAAATTGGATGTTAAATTGATTTCAGTGCCTAAAGAAAGTTCATTGGGGCAGGTCAAAGGTTCTGATTCCATTATTGAAATTTATACGGAATCGTATGGCGAGCACCCTTTGGTAATACAAGGTGCTGGAGCAGGAGCTGCAGTAACGGCAAGGGGCGTCTTTGGAGATATACTTCGAATTGCAGAAAAAGGTTAGCTATGAGCAAGAAACATAATTTTGAGACTGATGCGATACGAACGCAATTAGAGCGATCGCAATATTTGGAGCATTCGAGTCCAATATATATGACCTCAAGTTTTGTGTTCGAAGATGCAGAAGATATGCGTGCTTCATTTGCTGAGGAGAAAGAGCGGAACATTTATTCTCGATATTCAAATCCAAACTCCTCTGAATTCATAGATAAGGTTTGCAAAATGGAAGGTGCAGAGGATGGGTTTGCATTTGCCTCTGGAATGGCAGCCGTATTTTCAACTTTTGCGGCAATATTAAATAGTGGTGACCATATTCTGTCTGCTCGAAGTGTTTTTGGTTCTACTCATAGTTTGCTCACGAATTTTTTTCCTAAATGGAATATTTCCCATAGTTTTTTTAAGATTGATGAGTTGGAAACTATAGATCAACTTGTTACTCCAAAAACCAAAATCATTTATGCAGAATCGCCAACCAACCCAGGAGTTGATATTCTGGATTTGGAAGCACTGGGCAAAATAGCTAAAAGGCTTAACCTGATATTGATCATTGATAATTGCTTTGCATCACCTTATTTACAGCAACCCATCAAATTTGGAGCAGATTTGGTAATCCATTCTGGCACGAAGTTAATGGATGGTCAGGGCAGGGTTTTGGCTGGAATAACAGTTGGCAGTAGTGAATTGATAGATAAGATATATCGCTTTTCCCGAATTACAGGACCGGCACTTTCTCCTTTTAATGCATGGGTTTTATCCAAAAGTCTTGAAACTTTGGCTGTTCGGGTAGATAGGCATTGTGAGAATGCGATGAAGTTGGCCGAGTATTTGGAGCAACATGAAAAAGTCAACTGGGTCAAATATCCATTTCTAAAATCGCACCCTAAATACGAAATTGCCAAAAAACAGATGAAAGCAGGAGGCTGTGTTGTGGCATTTGAGCTGAAGGGCGGATTGGAAGAAGGGCGTAAGTTTTTCGATGCAATAAAGATGCTGTCGTTATCTGCAAATCTGGGTGATTCAAGAAGTATCGTTACACATCCGGCATCAACAACCCATAGTAAACTTTCGTTTGAGGATAGAATGGCGGTAGGTATTACCGATGGTTCAATACGAATTTCGGTCGGTCTGGAACATATTGATGATATTATCCAAGATATTGATCAGGCACTAGATTAGATTATGATCTTGATTTGCTTGAATTCTCTTTTGAGTCCCATAAAACCTTCGTTTTACAGTACTATTAAATATTAACGGCTTAGGGTATGGAAAGTTGCAAGTTTGAAACCGAAATTTCCCGATGTTTAAATTTAAGTTATAATATTTTAGAAACATTCTATTTTGCTTGATTTAGCAATTTTCTATACCCATTGTTAACTGTTGGCTTTTTCTTGTTTAAAAGGAAGGTTTACTTGTTGCTTTGAAATTTGTGTTATCGTCTATTAAAATTAATCCTTTTTCAGATACTTTTATTTTTAAATCCTGCATACCATCATTTTGGTGACCATTAATAAAAAAATCATTTTCATTTATAGGTGTTAATTTTACTTTTTGAATAGGGCATGTTTTAACGTCATCATCCTTAAACATACCTTGAATTTGATTTGCTGTGTTAATGCCTAAAACAATTCCTATATCATTTTTCTCAAAATGAAATCTAATATGTACCGTCTTACTATCTTCTCCTTCAATTTTATAAATATTGTAAGATTTGAATTCCCCAGCCTCTTTTTTAAAATATGTCCAAATTCCTTTTAACTGCTGCAGACCTTCTTCTGAA
>CAZYQR010000315.1:0-3642 GCA_964649755.1 uncultured Maribacter sp.
TTACTCGAAATAACGGGAACCCTATTTATCATAGCTTCCAAAGCTGCCAGACCAAAACTCTCGGATTTGGATGGCAACAAGAACAAATCAGAAAAACATAGGATCCTATCTATTTCATTACTATTCCCCAGAAAATGTACCTTATCCATAATCCCTAATTGTTCGCAAAGGAACTCGGCATTTTCTTTTTCGGGCCCCTCACCCACCATGACCAATTTAGCTGGAATTTCCTGCTGTATCTTATTAAAGATGTGAATTACATCAGGAATATGTTTAACCGCTCTAAAATTACTGATATGGGTGATAATCCGTTCATGATCTTCCGCCATTATCGACCTTTGGCAATCAGTAAACGAAGCACTATACTTATTTTTATCAATAAAGTTAGGTACAACTTCAATCTCCTTTTTAATATCAAAAAATTCTAGGGTTCGTTGCTTCAAATTCTCTGAAACCGATGTGACAACGTCAGATTGATTAATACTGAAGTTTACGGCAGTCTTATAAAACGGATGTTTTCCAACCAAAGTAATATCTGTACCGTGCAGTGTTGTAATCATTGGTAGATAAATACCTTCCTCCTCTAACATTTTCTTGGCCATATAACCCGCATAGGCGTGTGGAATGGCATAATGAACATGAAGTAAATCTATCCCAAACATCTTAACGGTATCAACCAATTTACTGGATAAGGCCAATTCATAGGGCTGATAGTGGAACAAAGGGTATTCTGGTACATGCACCTCATGAAAGTGTACTCTATGGCTTAACAGGTCTAAACGTACTGGCTGACGGTAGGTGACAAAATGGACTTCATGACCCCTATCGGCCAGTGCAATCCCTAATTCTGTGGCTACCACGCCACTACCTCCAAAAGTTGGGTAACAAACAATCGCTATCTTCATTGTCCAAATTTAGTCAAATCGTATGGTATGTCGATATCCCATCGTTTTATTTATAAAAAGTTTAAGAAGTTGGCAATTTCATACGTTTAAATCTTTTTTAATTAATTTATTATCATTTAATTAAAAAATTGAGAACGTATGTAACCGCTACGCTCTCGTATTAAAAATTTTAAACATCTTCTCATGTAAAGCAATTTTTAAAATTTCTTAATGCTCGTTTCACCTGAAGAAATCATCGTAATTTCAACATAAACAGCGTAAAAATCCAATCGGTGATTAAATTAAAAACTTCGAAATTTTGGAATTTGGAATTTGGAATTTGGTTTTTAAGCTTTTATTCAATGATTGCATCGTAAATAGCTTGCTGAATTCTCGTTCTTAACGCAGATTTAACTAAAAGTGTGTTCGATGCGGATGGGTATGTCCTATTGGACAAAAATACATAAACAAGCTCCTCTTCAGGGTCTGCCCAAGTATAGGTGCCTGTAAAACCACTATGCCCAAAGCTTTTTCGGGAAACACAACCACAGGTTGGGCCTTTGTCCTTTAATTGTGGTTTATCAAAACCAACCCCTCTCCTTACATTTTTATCACAGAAGTAACAGGTATTGAATTTTTTAATGGTTCGAGCATCCAAGAAATGCGTGCCACCATACTCCCCGCCTTGCAAGTACATCTGCATAATTTTGGCAACATCATTGGCATTGCTAAAAAGACCTGCATGCCCTCCTACTCCACCCTGCATGGCTGCTCCCATATCGTGAACATAACCCTGAACCGTCTGATAACGGTAGTATTTATCTTCCTCAGAAGGAATTATCATGTTTTTTGAAAATTTTTCCAACGGATTATAACTTGTTTGGAATGCCCCAATAGGTTTATACAAAAAGTCTTCTGCCAATTTGTCCAAGGGCTCGTTATAGGTCTTTTCGATATATTTTTTCATTACATAATAAGCTACATCACTATATCTATAGCGGTTTGACTTTAATTCTTGTCGGCCAATTCTATCATATATTGAATCCTTATAGGCATCTGTTAGAAAAAGATTATCGGACACTTTTATCGAAAATCCATCTATTAACTTATCTCTATAAAATTCTGAAGAGGGTTTTCTTTTCTTATCTAATGTGTTGACATAAAAAGCTATCCATGCCGGTAATCGGCCGTAGTGTGAAAGTGCCTTTAATACCGTAACATTCTTCAACGCGGTCTCTGAATATTCGGGTATTAAATCTTGAAAAGTGTCATTCAACGCTATTTTGCCTAGTTCTTCCATTTTCATAATTACGGGCAGTGTCGCTAAAATTTTCGTTATCGAAGCCAAATCATAAATATGTTGTGGAGTGACTTTTTCTTCTGATGTATAGGTAGGCTTTCCAAATCCCTTATTATAAATCACCTTTCCTCTGCGCGCAATTAAAACTTGTGCTCCAGGATACATCAATGAATCCAATCCGTCTTGAACCAATTTATCAACTTCTGCCAACTTTATGGAACTTAAGCCCACACGCTCAGGTATGCTATATCCCAAACGTTTTAAAGCGCTAATCTGTTCGTTTGTTTTAACAGGAAAATCAGCATGGGCAGAAACTGGCAAAACACCTTTGGCATCGATGGCCCCAAATATCAACTGGGCGGTCTTTTGCTGTGCGATTTCACTATTTTGGTAGGCAATTATAACTCCGTCTATGTTTTTGAAGGAATCAACGTCTAATAAAGCATAAGGCTTGGCAAAGACCGATAGAATTAAGTTTGAGGTACGCTGTTTTGCAATCTCCTCTAACCAGCTAAGTTCTTTTTTAGAGAATTTATAGGGTTTCCAAGGGCTTTCATTACTCTTGTGATGCCCAATGATTACGAGATTAAATTCTTTCAGTTTATTTTTTAAAGTAGCTATATCCTTACCATTGACCTGGGTAACTTTGGCATATTTTTTTAATTCGTTGATGAATGGCTTGCTATTATCATCTCCAAACTTTACATAGGCGATTTTCTTAATTTCCAACTTTTTGATACCCATAAGGTAAAACTTGTTCTTTACCACGGTTATCGCATTCTCAATAGCCTCTTCATAGACCAAATCACTTTGAAGTGAATTCAGGTCTTCATATAAATTGTTGATATTAATTGGTTTGTAATTATTTAAACCAACCTTATATTTTGCCAGAAGTATCTTTTTTACAGAATTGGATAATCTTTCCTCGGTGATTCTTCCTCGTTTATAAGCTTTTAACAGCTTTTCCTTTGCTTTGGCAACTTCCGTGGGCATTAGCAGCATATCGTTGCCAGCTATAAATGCAGCAAGCTCTACGTCCCCATCTTTACCATAATTGGTAACCCCTTTCATGTTCAAGGCATCTGTGAACACCAAACCATTGAATCCCATTCTTTCTTTAAGGATTCCTGAAATTATCTGTTCTGATAATGACGATGGTAATTCTTCTTTTATCTCTAAGCTAGGGACATTTAAATGTGCCACCATAACACTACTTAATCCGGCCTTGATTAATTTTCTATATGGATATAGTTCAAGACTATCCAAACGCTTTTTGGAAAATTCAATCAATGGTAATGCATAATGTGAATCTGTTGCCGTATCACCATGACCTGGGAAATGTTTTCCACTGGAAAGAACTCCTGCACTTTCCATTCCTTTCATAAAGGCAATTCCCTTATTAGCGACATTGTCACGGTCTTCACCTAAGGAACGAGTTCCAATAATTGGATTCAGGGG
>CAZYQR010000316.1:0-3634 GCA_964649755.1 uncultured Maribacter sp.
CATATGCTTCTTTCTCATTCCCACACGAAGTGAGAAACAAAATGAAAGAGAGCATTAATAGTTTATTTTTGAATTTCATGGGTATTTGTTTGGTTTCTTATTTATCAAATTTCCAAGAGTCCGTTCTAAAGGCCGAGGCTGGAAGACCTTCAGCATTATATAGATTAGGTTGGGCAGTGTCAGTGAACGCAAATCTCACTGCCACAGGATCCTTTACATTTTTAGCGGAAACAAGTATCGTATTGTCAACTATTTTAGCCTTTGCCGGATAAAAAACCTGGTCAGGACCAGCAATGGTAAAGTTGGTCAAATGTTTCCCCTTTTTAATCAAGCCATTATTGGCATGATCAAAGGATAGGACTATTTTGTTTTTCTTGATTTCCATCGACTTATAAATAGGCCCTGAATGTTCTAAATTTTCAACACCATAATCTTTGGCCAACGCCCAGATTGCCAATCTTCTACCTACTTCCTGCTTATTTATAGGATGTATATTTTCTAAGTTGCCAATATCATTGGTGACCGCCATTCCTGTTCGAGGTGTATTCAACATGGTTGCCAATTGGGCATCACGAACAATGGCCGCATCAATGGCGTCCATTTTACCATATTTGAAAGGAGCTATTTGCGCATAGTAAAATGAAAAATCCTTCTGCCAGAGGCTCCTCCATGACTTAATGAGTAAAGGAAATGATTTATAATACGAATTTGGATTTTGCCTATTTGATTCCCCTTGATACCAAATACATCCTGCTATATTAAATTTTGACAAGGGATAAATCATTGCATTATAGGCCAAACCCGCATCGTTGGGCCACCAAGGTTTTTCTTCAACTTTGGTCGCCGCTTTTTTTAACTCCTCATTTTCATTGATTAATTCTGCCGGTATCCATGTCTCTATTGGAGTACCACCCCAATTTGAACTTATCATGCCCATAGGAATCGATAATTCATCATGAATATTTTTGGCAAAAAAGTACGCCACAGAACTGAAATTTTTCATTGTTTCAGGGGAACATTCAACCCATTTCCCTGGTGTGCTTTCCTGCGGATACTTGGCCGTATGCTGATCTACTTGAAAAAATCGAATCTTTGGATAATTGGCTTTTTTAATTTCCTCCTCACCATTCAGTAAACCCTGGGTAGGTGTCCATTGCATATTCGATTGTCCAGAAGCTATCCAAACTTCACCTAACAAAACATTTTGAATTTCTATTTTCTCATGCCCTTCAATTTGTATAGTAAAAGGCCCGCCCCATTTAGGAGTTGTAATCTTTACCGACCATGTCCCTTGATATGCTTCTGTAGTTACTACGGCATTATTCCAGGATCCAATCACCGAAATTTTTTCCGAAGTATGTGTGGTCCAACCCCAAATTGTGACTTCTGAATTTTGTTGTATCACCATATTATCTGAAAGTATTGAAGGAAGCCAAATTTTGGCGAAACTTTCTTGAAAGAAACAAAATGATAATACTACTAATAAGGCCTTAATTGAGTTTTTCATTTTTCCTGAATGTTTTGTCTTAATGTTATTAATTGATTCCATTCTTTATTACCAAATCCATTTGGTTCATTGGACTGTTTTTCTCCCGGCGTACTTCTGCCATTGTCTATATATTGCACCATAAGCTCAGAAAGGTTTTTTTCTATTTCTGGATGCTGCCCATATAAATTTGATTGCTCCGCGGGATCTATATTTAAATTGTATAATTGAAATTTTGGCAATGACCCTATTTCCTCTGCATTGGGTTTTGGATCGCTCCAACCGCCAGACCCAGGGCAGAAAATCATTTTCCAATTGTCTTTTCGTAAAGCAAAGCTTCCGTTGATGGAATGATGCACAGTCGCCTCTCGATTAAATTCTCTTTCATCAGTATTATCCAAAAGCGGTAAAATTGAAAAACTGTCCTCTCCTTCATTATCCAATAAATCTACATTTAGAATATCGGCGACAGTTGCCAATAAGTCCGTGGTACAAATTGTTTTATCCGACTCAGTACCAGAATCAACTATCGATGGCCATTTTACAATAAAAGGCACCCTATGCCCTCCTTCATAAATATCGGCCTTATGACCTCTATAAATGGCACTTGGATCGTGGCCTTTCTCACCTAAAATTTCAAAATCGGCCTGTGGAGAACAACCGTTGTCACTTGCAAAAATGACGATTGTATTTTCAGTCAACCCCTTTTGTTCCAAAACCTTAACCAATTGACCAACATAATCATCGATCATCACCACAAAATCTGCATATGGATTCAATCCACTTTTACCTTGCCACTCTTCAGTCGGTAAAATAGGAGTATGGGGCGAAGGCAATGCCAGATACAAAAAGAACGGTTGCTCTTTACTGCTCTGATCCTCAATAAAGGTCATTGATTTTCTAAAAAAGTTTGGAGTTACATCGTCATGAGCAAAATCCGCTGCAGTAGGCCCTTCCCGCCACCAGGTATATTTCCCAGTATTGACGGTAACAGTGTCAACTTTTGCAGTTGTCCTACCATTTTCTACATAAACATAAGGCGCCATATCCAATGAACCCGAATGACCATAGGCGTAATCAAAACCTAAATCATTTGGGGTATTTGTTACTGGCTTTGTAAAATCAAGGTTTGCAAAATCTGTTGCGTTCCAACCTTCGCCACCATTAATGGTCGAGTCTTTAATTGCCCAGTCCCATCCCAAATGCCATTTGCCTACAAAGCCGGTTTTGTATCCATTATTTTTCAAGAATGAAGCAACCGTAGTTCTTGTATTTGGGATCAAGGCCTTTGATTTACCCGTTAGCACCCCATTCTTTATTGGACTACGCCAGTTATACCGCCCTGTCAATAGCCCATATCGCGTGGGAGTACAAACAGCCGAAGAGGTATGCGCATCCGTAAATTTGAGACCATCAGATGCCAATTTATCAATATGTGGGGTGGCGATTTTTCCATCTGGATTGAAAGCACTTATATCGCCGTACCCCAAATCATCGGCCAATATGTAAACAATGTTTGGTGGCTTCATCTGCTTTTCAGATTCCTTTTCTAAGTTTTCACAACCAATTGTTCCACTTATAGCCAGGAGAAGTAAACCTATTTTCTTAATCCCTATTTTCATTACACTAATTATATTCTTTAACCCCATATTCTAATAAACTTAAAAATAAGTAATACTCTTTATTCTTTTACAAAAAGAGCGAAAACTCTTTTGGGTATTTAAGGTAATTAAAAACTTTACTCTAACTTTAAATTCAAAACAATTGTAAAAGACCTTATTTGTATAGTATTGTTGACATAGAAACCACTGGAAACGGCATTAAAGGGAATAAAATCACTGAGATATCCATTTTCAAATATGATGGACATGAAATCGTGGATGAATATACTTCGTTAGTCAATCCTGAATGTGAAATTCCGTACTTTATTACTGGTTTAACCGGTATTGACAATGATTTGGTTCGTGATGCCCCTAAATTGATTGAAATTACCGATCAAATCCTTGAAATTACGAAGGATACCATATTTGTGGCCCATAGTGTGGGTTTTGATTACAACGTCATTAAAAATGAATTTAAATCGCTAGGACTCCCGTCTACGGCGACGGCACCAACGTTCGAGACTGGCTCTACGTCATCGATCACTGC
>CAZYQR010000317.1:0-3624 GCA_964649755.1 uncultured Maribacter sp.
GTCTGGTCCGTGTCTCAGTACCAGTGTGGGGGATCCCCCTCTCAGGGCCCCTACCCATCGTAGCCATGGTAAGCCGTTACCTTACCATCCAGCTAATGGGACGCATGGCCATCTCTTGCCGCCCGAAGGCTTTAACTATAATGCAATGCCGCAAAATAGTGCTACGGGGCATTAATCCAAGTTTCCCTGGGCTATTCCCCTGCAAAAGGTAGGTTCCATACGCGGTGCGCACCCGTGCGCCGGTCGTCAGCAAAGTGCAAGCACTTCCTGTTACCCCTCGACTTGCATGTGTTAGGCCTGCCGCTAGCGTTCATCCTGAGCCAGGATCAAACTCTTCATCGTTGATTCTTAAATATATTCCGACCAACTTCCAGAAAAATCAGTCCCGGCCCCGTCTCTCGATTCAAATTCTTAATTTATAAATGACACATCCTAAAATGTGCCAATTACGCTGTCTTTACAATATTCCAATGAACTTTAAAAAATGAAACAAAACCCGTTTCAGTACTCCCACTCTAAAGCCTCAGCCTCAAAGCGGGTGCAAATATAAGATGGTTTTTTAAATTAAAAATATAATTGCGGACTTTTTTAAACTTTTTTTTACACCAATTACACAAACCCTTATTCTATAAGGCCTTATGGGTAAATAAATTTTAAAAAAGGGTACTAAATCTAATTCATTTCATTGATTTATACAAGAATTATTGAAGTATTTTTTTCACATTAGGGACAGTAATGACATCTCCGCACGAAGTATGGGATATAATGTGTCGCCTGACCTAGTATTTTAAGAAGCTGTTTAACGCGCTAAAAACATTCCTTTATATATTGCCCGCATGAATACTAGATAGTATCTTTGCGAACTTATTGTCATAATAGAAACATGATCAAGATTACTTTACCAGACGGAGCCATTAAGGAGTACAGCAAAGGCAGTACTGCCATGGATATTGCCAAGAGCATAAGTGAGGGCTTGGCACGTAACGTTATTTCAGCCAAATTCAATGATACAATCGTTGAAACCGTTACCCCATTAAATCAAGATGGTTCATTAACCTTATATACGTGGAACAATGATGAAGGCAAAAAGGCTTTCTGGCATTCTTCTTCGCATATTGTAGCGCAAGCCTTGGAAGAATTATATCCTGGAGCTAAATTAACAATAGGTCCTGCTATTGAAAACGGATTCTATTATGACGTGGATTTTGGTGAACACACCGTGTCAGAAAAAGATTTTCCAACCATCGAAAAAAGGGCTTTGGAAATTGCCCGTGGCAAGCATGATTTTAAAATGCGTTCGGTGACCAAAGCCGATGCATTGGAAAAATACAAATCGCAGGAAAATGAATTCAAGGTTGAACTCATCGAGAATCTTGAAGATGGTACCATTACATTTTGCGACCATGATACGTTTACCGATTTGTGCCGTGGCGGACATATTCCCAATACCGGTATTGTAAAGGCAATTAAAATATTAAGTGTTGCCGGCGCCTACTGGCGAGGTGATGAAAAAAACAAACAACTTACAAGAGTTTATGGCATTTCATTTCCTAAACAAAAAGAATTAACTGAGTATTTGCAGCTTTTAGAAGAAGCGAAGAAAAGGGATCATCGCAAATTAGGCAAAGAGCTTGAGCTTTTTACTTTTTCGCAAAAAGTTGGTCAGGGTCTTCCATTGTGGTTACCTAAAGGTGCTGCCTTACGTGAACGTTTGGAACAGTTCCTGAAAAAGGCCCAAAAAAAAGCGGGATACGAAATGGTGGTTACTCCACATATAGGTCAAAAAGAACTCTATGTTACTTCTGGCCATTATGCCAAATATGGGGAAGATAGCTTTCAACCCATTCACACACCCAAGGATGATGAGGAGTTTTTATTAAAACCCATGAACTGCCCCCATCATTGCGAAATTTATAACCATAGACCATTTAGCTATAGGGAACTCCCCCAACGCTATGCTGAATTCGGGACTGTTTATAGGTATGAGCAAAGCGGTGAGCTTCATGGATTGACTCGTGTTCGTGGATTTACCCAAGATGATGCACACATATTCTGTACTCCAGAACAACTTGATCAAGAGTTTAAGAATGTAATTGATCTATCATTATATGTATTAGGTTCATTAGGTTTTGAAAATTTCAAAGCGCAAGTATCAGTAAGAGATGTAGATACTCCTGAAAAATATATTGGATCGGTTGAAAATTGGGAGAAAGCGGAAAACGCCATAATCAATGCTGCTAAAGAAAAAGGACTGGATTTTGTGATTGTAAGTGGTGAAGCGGCTTTCTATGGACCAAAACTTGATTTCATGGTAAAAGATGCCCTTGGAAGAAACTGGCAATTAGGTACCATTCAAGTTGATTATAACTTGCCAGAGCGTTTTGACCTCACCTATAAAGGGAGTGACAATGAGCTACATAGGCCTGTAATGATACATCGTGCACCCTTTGGAAGCATGGAACGATTTATTGCGCTTTTATTAGAACATACCGGCGGAAATTTCCCTTTATGGTTGACTCCAGAGCAGGCTATTATACTACCTGTGAGCGAGAAACATGAAAAATATGCTCAAAAAGTTTTAAAATCCTTGGAAAATAACGAAATTCGCGCCCTCATTGATAACAGGAACGAAACTGTTGGAAAGAAAATACGAGAGGCTGAAATGAATAAAACACCGTTCATGCTTATCGTTGGAGAAAGTGAGGAAGAGAACAACACCATTGCCGTACGTAGACACGGAGGTGATGACTTAGGCTCAATAAGTGTGCAGGATTTCGTTGACTTGGTCACTAGAGAAATAAATAGTACCTTAAAGTCGTTTTAAAAAATTGAAGTTTAATTAAAAATAATTAGTCATAGCAATACGAAAAAGATTTAGGCCCCAACCTAGGAGGGAAAACAAAAACCCGCACAAAATCAATGAAAGAATCATTTCGCCCAACGTACGATTGGTGGGTGATAATGTTGAAGTAGGTGTTTATACATTGCCCCAGGCGATGGAGAAAGCAGAGGAGATAGGTTTGGATTTGGTTGAGATTTCACCAAAAGCAGACCCTCCTGTTTGTAAAATAATTGATTACAAGAAATTTCTCTACGAGCAAAAGAAGCGTGAGAAAATAATGAAAGCGAAAGCTTCCAAGGTTGTAGTTAAGGAGATTAGATTTGGTCCGAATACAGACGACCATGATTACGAGTTTAAAAAGAAACATGCTGAGAAATTTTTAAAAGACGGGGCTAAATTAAAGGCCTATGTATTCTTTAAAGGACGCTCAATTGTATATAAAGATCAAGGTGAAATATTATTGTTAAAACTTGCCTCTGAATTGGAAGAATTGGGCAAAGTAGAACAAATGCCAAGATTGGAAGGTAAGCGTATGACCATGTTCATTGCGCCAAAGACCAGGAAATAAAATAATTAGCTGAATTCAATCGGCTTGAAAAGACACTGAACGCTGCCTGCTTTGCAGGCAGTTTCAGCATAAAGTGAGATAACCATAAATAGGAAAAAATGCCTAAACAAAAAACAAAATCCAGTGCCAAAAAGCGCTTTAAGCTTACAGGTACAGGTAAAATCAAAAGAAAGCACGCTTTTAAGAGCCACATTCTTACGAAGAAGTCTAAAAA
>CAZYQR010000318.1:0-3604 GCA_964649755.1 uncultured Maribacter sp.
GTGGGAGGATTAATTGTCCTATCTAAAGCAGAAATAGCGCTGAACAATAGGGCGCGAAGTGCCAAATTAAGAATAGCGGAACGTATTGGTCAATAAAATGAGAAAAGGAATTTTAGACGTACTCAGAGGAAAGTTTTTAGTGAGCGGTGATGCTCCTAAAAACTGGCTGTTTATAATTTTTATTTCCTTCCTGGCAACGGTAATGATTGGGAGTTCCCATAGTGCAGATAAAAAAGTGCATCAAATTGCTGCATTGAATGAAGAGGTCAAGGAATTACGTAGCGAATTTGTTGACTTAAGGTCAGATGTACAACGCTTAAAATTGGAATCAACCATAACGAAAACTGTTGAGGGGAAAGGATTGTATCCATCAGAGACACCACCAAGAAAAATAAAGGTAAAATCAATTAAGGAATAATGCCAGTAACTGAAAAGAGCATATTGACCAGGTTGTACATTGTAGCGGGATGTCTTTTCCTGTTTGCGGGTGCTGTGCTCTTTAAATTGACAAGTATTCAAATGGTTCATGGCGATAAGTACCGAGATTTAGCCTTGAAACGTACCGAGAAAATGTTCACCATTGCCCCGAATAGGGGTAATTTATATTCCGATGATGGTAGTTTATTAGCCACATCAGTTTCAAGATATACTATTCGTTTTGATGCAGTAACGGTTAGCGATGAAGATTTTAAAGAGCATATAAAATCGCTCTCCGATGCTTTGGCCAAGCTTACCGGTAAGACATCTTCATATTATCAACAGATTTTGCGAAAAGCAAAGGCCAATAAGAACAGGTATACGCTATTGGCCAGAAATCTCGATTATTCAGATTATATCGCTGTAAAGGATTTTCCATTATTGAACAAAGGGCCTTATAAAGGTGGGCTGATTGTTGAACAAAAAACGGTAAGGGAACATCCTTTGGGGAAAATTGCAGAACGAAGCGTTGGTTATGAGCGCAAAGATGAAAATGGGTACTACACAAGAGTTGGGCTTGAAGGTGCTTTTGGTCAATATTTAAGAGGTGTCGAAGGAAAGCGTTTAAAGCAAAAAATCGCCAAAGGCCAATGGAAACCCATTGGTATGGACAATATTGTGGAGCCTAAAGACGGCTATGACGTAATATCCACTATTGATATTAATATACAGGACATTGCCCACCACGCATTATTAAAACAATTAGAGCATTATAAAGCCGATCATGGTACCGTAATCGTGATGGAAACCAAAACAGGTGAAGTCAAGGCGATAGCCAATCTAGGCATGACCAAAGAGGGTAAATATTACGAGCGCCTTAATTATGCTATTGGTGAATCGCACGAACCAGGTTCTACATTCAAGTTGATGAATATAGTTGCTGCCTTAGAGGATAAAGTCATTGATACTAGCTCTGTGGTTGATACCGAAAAAGGGTATTGGCGCATCTATAACCATAGGGTTAAAGATACCAAACATGGTGGCTACGGTAAACTTTCGATTTCTAAGGCTTTTGAAGTTTCTTCAAATGTTGCGTTTGCGAAAACCATTCATAATGGGTATAAGGAAAACCCTGAAAAGTATGTAGACCGCTTACGATCAATGAATTTACATAATCAATTGGGCCTTCCAATTAAGGGCGAAGGTGTTCCGGTCATTCGGTATCCAAATGAAAAAGGGTGGTCTGGTCTTTCATTGGCCCAAATGGCCTATGGCTATGAGGTTTCGATGACGCCTTTGCAAGTATTGACTTTCTACAATGCGATTGCCAATGATGGGGAGATGGTAAAACCTCGTATGATTAAAGAAGTAAAAGAATGGAACAGATCTGTTTTAAAGTTCGAAAAAGAGGTTATTAATCCATCTATATGTTCAAAAGAAACTGCTGCCAAAGTGCAACAACTATTAAAGAATGTAGTTGAGAAAAAACATGGAACAGGGCATAGATTGTATTCGCCGAACTTCTCAATGGCTGGAAAGACGGGTACTGCACAGAAGAATTATGTTTCCAAAGATCCAGATAAATTAAGGTACATATCAACTTTTGCGGGTTATTTTCCTGCGGAAAATCCTAAATACTCTTGCATTGTGGTTATTCATGAACCAGATAAAAGTGTAGGGTATTACGGAGCGGATGTTTCAGGTCCTGTTTTTAAATCCGTAGCACAAAAAGTATATGCAACCAATCCTTTGATTGATGAGGTTGAAATGTTTGATGCGGAGAATCAGAAATTGGATGATTCCTATCAGAAGTATTACGCCGAAGCACAAAAAAAATACAATAAGGTTCCCAATGTTAAGGGAATGAGTGGCATGGATGCTATTTCAATCCTTGAAAACCTTGGGATTAAGGTTGAGGTACATGGTAACGGAACCGTTAAGAAACAGTCCATTAGCCATGGAACGGAAATCAATAAAGTAGATAAAATTGTCTTGGATCTTTCATGAAGCTACTAAAGGACATATTATTTGGAGTTGGCCTTACAGCAGTGAGTGGGTCTACCAATGTTATGGTAAATGCCATATGTTTTGATTCCCGAAAGGTAGGATTGGATGACGTGTTTGTTGCTATCAAAGGTATTTTGACAGATGGTCATAAATTTATTGAAAAGGCTATCAATACGGGTGCAGTATGCATTGTATGTGAAACTATGCCAGAGCAATTGATAAAAGGTGTCACCTATGTTGAGGTAGATAATGGGAATAAGGCCCTGGCCATAATGGCTTCTAATTATTATGGGAATCCATCCAAGAATTTAAAATTGGTTGGGATTACCGGTACGAATGGAAAGACAACGATTAGCAGTCTTTTGTATCAATTGTTCAAAAAAGCTGGATTCAAGGTTGGATTGATATCCACTATTAAAATAATGGTCGATGACAAGGAATTTGCCACAAGTCATACCACTCCAGATGTTTTGACTATTAACAGACACCTGAGTTTAATGAATGCAGAAGGTGTTGAGTTTTGTTTTATGGAAGTGAGTTCACATGGTATTCATCAAAAAAGAACCGAAGGATTGGTATTTGAGGGAGCTATTTTCACGAATCTCACGCATGATCATTTAGATTACCATAAAACATTTGCAGAATATCGTGATACAAAGAAAATGTTGTTCGATAATTTATCAAAAAAGGCTTTTGCACTTTCTAATGTAGATGATAAAAACGGCTTGGTAATGCTACAGAATACAAAAGCCCGAAAATATTCTTACGCATTAAAGTCCTATGCTGATTATAGGGCACATATCCTAGAAAATCAATTCGAAGGACAACTATTGAAAATTGAGGATGATGAATTATGGACCAAACTCATAGGTCATTTTAATGCATACAACGTATTGGCAATTTATGCGACTGCCGACCTTCTAGGTTTGGAAAAATTGGAAACCCTTCGCTTGATAAGTGAATTGGAAAATGTAGATGGAAGGTTTCAATATTATATATCAAAAGAAAAAATCACGGCAATAGTTGATTATGCCCATACGCCGGACGCCTTGAAAAATGTGCTTGAGACAATCAACGCATTGAGGACTGGAAATGAAAACGTCATCACCGTTGTGGGGTGTGGTGGCGATAGAGACAAGTCTTAGCGTCCGGTAATGGGTAATATCGCATCACAAATGAG
>CAZYQR010000319.1:0-3553 GCA_964649755.1 uncultured Maribacter sp.
GAAAAATCATTTTGTTACAGTACTATGCATAAAATAGTACTATTTAATAAATATTTAACATAATCTAGTATGCAATACACTATTGGTAGGCAGGTTTGGTCGAAAGGCTCAGCATAAACTGCAGGGCTAGCAAGCGTGCTTTTAGCGTGAAAGTGGATGTGCGGAACGGGATTATACATACTACTATCATTCGAAAGCGATTTTTATGTAATTTTAGTCAAAAGGGCTTTCAAGGTTTTGGGTTCGACTATCTATAATAATAACTGAAGCGTAAATAATTGACCAGAAGGGCTAGCAAAAAATTCAACTTTTAACAATGGATCGACGTTCTTTTATCAAAAGAGGAGAAGCACTTGGGATGATTCCTTTTCTTCCTGCCGGAATTTATTTCCAAGAGCAACGGATTAAGCCACACAACTGGGACGGACATGACTTTGGTCCGCCACCTTCAATTACGGATCGCCTTGAGCAAGGGCCATTTTCTTCTTATGGATCTGATGCCACCGCAGCTGGCAATGACATAGTTATGGCCACTTCGCCCTCACGTGAACCCATTTCTAATTACGGAATGGGAATGGTTACCTACCTATGTGATGAGGTAGGTCCCCCAAAAGCTCCAGATGGAAAGCTTTACAATGAATTGGAAGCCTTAGTAAAATATTCGCTTGGCGATAAATTATACCTTCGCGTTGATTGGAGGGATATTCAAAATAAGAAAGGACGATTGGATTTTCCGGAACATTGGAAAATGAGCTTTGATCTTGCGCGCCAATATAACAAACGTATTGGTATACGAATTCAGTTAATGAGTCCGGTCATTGAAGAACATTCTGTTCCAAATTTTCTCCAGGACAAAATTCCATTTGTCAAATTAGGTACGACCGATCAAATTGGCATTCCAGCAAAAGTTCACTATTCGCCCAGGTTTGATGATCCTAATTTTATTTCAGCCTTTAAGGAGCTCGATAATCTTTTGGCTGATGAATACAATGGTCATGATCTCATAGAATATATTGATACCTATATGTATGGTTTTTGGGGAGAAGGGCATAGCTGGCCCTTTGAGGGCAATCCTTTTCCTAACGATAAAATTGCGGAAGAAACCTCCATTCTCATGTTTGAACACCAAGCCAAGAACTGGACAAAAACGCCACTCGTAACAAATACACAACCAGATTATAACAATGTGGGGAATTCAGAAGTACTTGACAAAACCATAAGAAGTCATAACTGGCTTAGAACCGATACCATATTTATTGAACCAGAGCAGGTAGATGCACTTAGCAATCGTCCTCCATGGGTCGGTGCTACTATAGAAAACGGCTTTTCTAACGGAAAACCAGATCGACTACGAATGATAGATGGTACTCCCAGAACTGAAATGATCATACAGCACATAAAAGATGTCGGTCCAAATTATTGCTCGCTGTGGAATTGGCACGACTTGTCTGCCAAAAACCTGAAGCGGTACTTTGATCAGTATCCAAATGAAATTGATGGCCTTAGAAAATGTATTGGTTATAGGGTACGCCCATCATGGGTGTGGTTCTGTGACAATGATGACCAACCTTATTTAATCTTAGGAATGGTCAATGATGGTATATCAGGTGTCCCAGGCGCACTGAGGATATATCTGACCGATCAGGAAAAGACTTTTGAAACTGGTGGTAGTCTAGACCCCGGATATCCACTACCCGGTAAAGTAAGACAAGTCAAAATTCCTGTACCAAAAAACAAGGATTGGCAAGGGCTGCGACTAAAGGCAGAAATAGAAGTAAAGGGCGTTAGATATCCGGTTACCTGGGCATGTGCTACGTCTTTAAATAAAGACGGGTCTCTACCCTTAAAAAAGAATCTTTAAAAACGGGAATTCACTAGGTATTTGAACTATAATGTCTTGCGTTACCTGCCTGCCCTCCTTCTGTGGGAAGTGCTGTAAAATATACTATAGATTAAATCGATAAGGCTCAGTTGTACCAAGACAGCTGAAATTTATTCCCATGTAGTGGACCGGTCCTTTATGGACATCATAGATTTATTATCTTAGTACACATAAGTAGGCATAAATTAAAATCGTATAAACTTTGAGTATTTCTTTGGATTCAACATATTAATCGTTATAAATTATGAAAAAATCGAAAATACAAGGTGAGCTTTGGGGGAAATCTCCTAATGGCTGGGCAGAGGTTCAGGAAATTCTGCACAAACCTTTATGGAATGCCATGCTCGATACAACAGAAGTTGGGACAGATACCACCTTACTAGATGTGGGATGTGGTTCTGGTGGGTCAAGTGTATTAGCCAAAGAGCGAGGTGCTGAGGTTCATGGAATTGATGTAGCAGAAGGATTACTTTCCTTTGCCATAAAACGCGTTCCAGAGGGAATTTTCCAAGTTGCGGATATCGAACATCTCCCATATGAAGATAATATGTTTGATGTAATTTTCGCTGCAAATTCGTTGCAATACTCCGAAGATCGGATAGCCGCATTACATGAACTTAAAAGAGTTTGTAAGCCCAATGGACGAATCATTGCTGGACTTTTTGGTCAACCAGAAAAAGTGGATTATCGTGTTGTTTTTAAAGCAGTGCGAGATACGATGCCTGAACCACCTAAAGGTGGCGGACCTTTTGAGCTATCAATGCCCAATAAGCTGGAGGCTCTTTTTGCTGAAGCAGGCCTAACTAATATAGAATTTGGAGAGGTCAATTGCCCATTTGAATACGACAATTTTGAATCTTTTTGGTATGGAAACGTTTCGGCTGGACCATTTCAAGGTATGTTACAGATGGTTAGTGAAAACGAATTAAAGTCAGCTGTCAGAGAAGCAGTCAATAGTTTCTGTCTTGAAGATGGTCGTATTTTTATTCCTCAGAATATCTTTAAATATGTATCATCAAATATTTAATATGATTATGCTATTGAAGATAAATCTATACCGATAACAATGTGTATGTGATAACATGCCCTATGCGGGCATACTACGCATACACTAAGCATTGTATTCCATTTTGGCTTACCATATAAGTGATATTATACCATAAATTCTTAGTTACTTTGCACTAACCTCATCTGTGGGTAAACCGGTAGGCAGGTGTGACTATGCATGGACGTCGAATGCTCGATCATTGGGATTTAGAATTGATAGCGTGGACTAAAAATCAAATTACAACGCATAATTACCTGCGTCAGCTGATTACCATATTCAGTCTTTCGAAGAATTGCAAGGAATAATTGAATAGAGGATGTGATTATCCCTATTATTTTTATTGCAAGTCAAGGAAGGAAGGAGAAGCTCTGTGAATTACAGGAATATCCGACAATATTTGATTACCTTCAATAAAGTAAAATGACTTGATTCATTTTTAAAACTGTGACTACAGTCTTCTTAGGTCAATATAAAATACACTCCTATGATTCGGTTATTGATTTCATTTCTTATCGTTTTCACCCTTCATTTCACAGCACAATCACAAACGACAGATCAAGAGACTAGTTCCTCAATAATTTTGATTCTTGATGGTAGTGGAAGCATGTGGGGATCGATTGATA
>CAZYQR010000320.1:0-3513 GCA_964649755.1 uncultured Maribacter sp.
AGATTATCAGTAATTTCAAAGAACTTTTAATTCTTTTTAGTGGACACTAGTGAACCGATATACACTTTTTCTTCCAATCAAAAAATCATCTCCCTTTCGATTCGGCAACGACACATACTAAATAGGGGCTGTATTCTTTTGTAGTTGTATTATTTTTCCGATAGGTTTATAAGTGAATACTCGACGAAATGCATTTCAACCAAAGATACCGACGTTTATCTAAAACCTTTTTCACAAGAGACACAATAGGCTATTTTTGGAGAACCATAGCATAAGTAGGTTAAGTTCATGGTAAGATTTGGGGAAAAAAGGTGGAGCATTGCTCCACCTTTTTTATTATTCAATACTTGATATTTAACAATACAAACCTCACTTTACAGAGTCATAAGCCATATTATCACTGCTAGATAATCCTAAAATTTGTTAAAATTTCTTTTTTATTTCCCACAATACCAGTATTTTAGTATTGCCATAGCATAAGTAGGTTAAGTTTATGGTAAGATTTGGGACGAAAAGGGTGGAGGCTTCTCCGCCCTTTTCTATTTCAAAACACAAAAAACCCGTTAAAGGCTAGCCTTTAACGGGTTTTTTAGAATTATTTGTTACCTATTTATTAGCAGCATAAAGTTCTGCCACTCTATCCCAATTGATTACATTAAAAAATGCTTTTACATAATCAGGTCTTCTATTTTGATAGTTTAAATAATAAGCGTGTTCCCAAACATCCAGTCCTAAAATAGGATGTCCGCCACAACCAACATTGGGCATTAGGGAATTGTCCTGATTTGGTGTAGAACAAACTTCTACCTTTCCTCCTTTATGAACGCAAAGCCAAGCCCATCCAGAACCAAATCTAGTGCCAGCAGCACTACTGAATTTTTCTTTAAAAGACTCAAACGAACCATAGGCGTCATTTATAGCATTAGCCAATTCACCAGAAGGTTCTCCTCCTCCATTTGGAGACATAATATCCCAAAATAATGCATGGTTGTAAAAACCTCCGCCGTTATTTCTAACAGCTCCGTTGTTCATATCCAGACCTGTCAAAACATCCTCGATCGTTTTATTCTCCAAATCTGTTCCCGCGATTGCGGCATTAAGATTATTTGTATATCCATTGTGATGTTTAGTATGGTGAATCTCCATAGTTCTAGCATCAATATGTGGTTCCAATGCATCATATGCATATGGTAATTTAGGTAATTCAAAAGCCATAATTGTATTTTTTATGTTAGAAAAAATGTTCATCAAATTTACATTTTTTAGCAGACATATTCAGCTAATTATTTGTTAAGAACAATTTTAGATTATGTAATTTGCAGATAAAAATAAGTGTCAGGTTATCCTTTTAAAATATATAATGCTTCAGCAGGTTCTGGCAAGACCCACACCCTCACCAAGGAATACCTCAAAATAGTTCTTTCAACACCTAATTCATTCGGTCAAATTTTGGCTATCACATTCACTAATAAGGCGGTCAATGAGATGAAAGAAAGGATTCTAAATAGTCTTCATGAATTTTCAACTACCAATACAATTGAAGGGGCCTCCGTTTTATTTGTTGCACTTATGTCAGAACTGGATCTTGACATAAGTAAACTTCAGGAAAAAGCAAAAAAAACAATCAAAGAGATTTTGCATAACTACGGGTTTTTCGACATTTCCACCATTGATAAATTTACCCATCGGCTCATCAGGACCTTCGCCAAAGACCTTAAAATAGTACAAAATTTTGAAGTTGTCCTTGATACTGACCTTTTGTTGAATGAAGCGGTTGACAAACTATTGGAAAAAGTTGGCCGAGATAAAGCAATGACCAAAGTCTTGATGGATTTTGCGCTAGAAAAAATCAACGATGATAAAAGCTGGGACGTTTCTTTTGACTTGAACAAGATAGGAAAGTTACTATTCAATGAAACAAATGCTGAACACTTAAAACTAATCAAGAACAAGGATCTAACTGATTTTGAAGAATTAAAAAAGGTAATCACCGAACATATTAAGGACTACAAACATGAATTGGTCGAAAATGCCTCAAAATCCCTAAAGCTAATTCAGGACAATGGACTAGTGACAGCGGATTTCAAATCGGGATTTTTTCCAAAATTCATGATAAAGATAGAGAGCGGGGATATTGGATTGGATTTTGGTGCTGGCTGGAAACAAAATATTGAAACAGAGCCTCTATACACAAAATCCTGTCCTGAAGATATAAAGGCAATATTAGATGGCCTACATCCTCAATTCGTCATTATTTTCAAGAAAATAGAAGTCGTATTCCATCAATTACTATTCTTAATCAACATTTACAGAAACTTAGTGCCGCTAACCGTTTTGAATGCCATACAAAAAGAGGTGAAAAAAATACAGGAGGAAAAAGGGCAGCTTTCAATTTCAGAATTCAATACCATAATTTCAAACGAAATAAGGAACCAACCGGCACCATTTATTTATGAACGTTTAGGAGAGAAATATCGTCATTACTTCATAGATGAATTTCAAGACACCTCAGAATTACAATGGAACAACCTTGTGCCTTTAATAGGCAATGCCCTAGAGGGTGAAGATAACCAAGGCAACACAGGCTCCTTGTTTCTAGTTGGCGATGCGAAACAAGCCATCTATCGATGGCGCGGAGGCAAGGCCGAACAGTTTTTGAGCTTAATCAACAAAAAAGCGAATCCTTTTGTGATTTCGCCAAACATTTATGACTTGCCCTCAAATTATAGAAGTCATGAAGAAATTATAAAATTCAATAATGACTTTTTTACGATAACAAGTCCGCTTTTGAACAACCAATTATACCATGGCCTATTTGAAAAAGGCAATCGACAAAAATCCAATAAAAAAAAGGAAGGCCTTGTTCAACTTACCTTTTTGGAAAAAGAAGAAGACCAGGATTTGGATTTGCTTTATTGTGAGGAAGTATTGAAAACTATTCAATCAATTCTACAGAAAGCGTATTCCTTTAATGACATTGCCATTTTGGTGCGCGACAATAAACATGGAATTATACTAGCGGATTTTTTAGCCGAAAATAAGGTGCCCATTATTTCACCCGACTCTTTATTGATTTCGAATAATAAAAAGGTGCAATTTCTAATTAATCTCTTGCTTTACAATAATCATCAGGATAATCTGGAGGCCAGTTATAATATTCTTTACTTTCTATCAGGTGAACAAGAAAACAAACATGCATTGATTAGCGCTCATTTGAAGGAATTGGACAAATTCTTGAAAGAGACATACAACTTCGATATATCTTTGCTTAATCAAAAATCAGTTTACGATGGTTTGGAGCTTGCCATTAAACAATTTCATTTAATAGATGGTTCTGACGCCTATCTTACTTTTCTATTGGACCTTGTTCTTGAAGTTGAACAAAAAGAAGGAGCAGGCGTGTATAACTTCTTATCCTATTGGGAAAAGAAAAAGGATAAACAAAGCATAGCTGCACCAAACAATTTGAATGCGATTAAGATTATGAGTATTCATAAATCAAAGGGATTGGAA
>CAZYQR010000321.1:0-3471 GCA_964649755.1 uncultured Maribacter sp.
AAAAACTATTTTTGCGCACTGTTAAATTAACCTCTGACGAAAATCGTGAATGTTAGTTCAACATAATTGTAAAATAAAGTAATGGAATCATTAATCAACTTCGTAGAAAACGAGTTCGTTTCAAAAAAAGAATTTCCAGAATTTTCAGCTGGTGATACGATCACCGTATATTATGAGATCAAGGAAGGTGATAAAACACGTACACAGTTCTTTAAAGGCGTAGTAATCCAAAGAAGAGGTAATGGAGCTACTGAGACTTTTACGATTCGTAAAATGTCTGGTACTGTAGGTGTGGAACGAATATTCCCTATCAACTTGCCTGCTTTGCAAAAAGTAGAGGTAAATAAGAGAGGTAAAGTACGTAGAGCAAGAATATTCTACTTCAGAGGTCTTACTGGTAAGAAAGCTAGAATCAAAGAGATTCGTTCTTAGTAGGTCAACCACAATATTCACAAAAACATCCGTCAATATGCGGATGTTTTTTTATGAACAATTGTTAACAACGTTAGTTCATAACATGTTGATTTTTAATTCTTTGTACTTTAAAAAATTCAGCTTATATTTATTCATGGTTTAAGGAAAATATCTCAGGATATAGCATTAAATCACTATGAAGTTTACGTTCTTTATATTGTTGTTTAATCTTTTTAGGAAATTTCGGTAAGATCTGATCATACCCATATGGAATAATAAGATGAGCATGTTGCTAAAAGGCTGTCGCTTTTATAAGTAGTATGTAGGTACTTTTGCGTTAAATATAAAACCTCGGTTCTATATTTAAGATAGGAATATTAAGACAGCGAGAAGAAATACAAAGGGGTTACTTGGTTGAAGAATTAAGAACAACATCGTATTTCAAAACGTGGAAATGGCATTGTGGATTGCAATCATTGGTTGCGGTTTTGTTGAAAAAACAAAACAAAATTTTACAGGCTATTTCTAAAAAGCCATATCAAATGTACTTGTACAATGATATGGCTTTTGTTTTTTAAAACATTCGATTTTTACAAATTCACACCTTCGCAAAAAATATAACTTTCCTTTTGCAAATAATGCATCAAGCACAAGCAAATGGGCGACCATAAAATTGTATATTTGCAGCTCTTAAATCTAAATATTCTAATATAGATGCCTAAAATTTTCTATACCAAAACGGACGAAGCTCCAGCTCTGGCCACTCAATCTTTTTTACCTATTGTTCAAGCATTCACCAATACTTCTGGAATTACTATTGAAACCAAAGACATTTCATTGGCTGCCAGGATTATTGCTGCATTCCCTGACTTTCTGAAAGAAGACCAGCGCATGGAAAATGATTTGGAAGTATTAGGCAATATGGCCAAAATGCCAGAGGCAAATATTGTTAAATTACCCAATATCAGTGCTTCTATACCACAGTTGAATGAAGCGATAGATGAATTACAGAAAAAAGGCTATGCCCTCCCAGATTTTCCCGATGACCCACAAAATGATGTAGAGCGCGATATTAAATCAAGATACAACAAGATTAAGGGTAGTGCTGTAAACCCGATTTTGCGCGAAGGAAATTCGGACCGTCGTGCTCCCAGGGCTGTAAAAAATTATGCAAAACAGAATCCACATTCAATGGGTGCATGGAGCAAAGATTCCGCAACCCATGTTGCAACTATGGATCATGGCGATTTTAAATCCAATGAAAAGTCGATTACTTTATCTTATGCTACAGCTGTTAAGATTCAGTTGAGGTCCCAAGATGGATCCACTTCGGTTCTTAAAGAGGATATACCTCTATTAGATGGTGAAATCATTGATGCAACAGTAATGAGCAAAAAAGCATTGGTTTCTTTTTTAACCGAACAGATTGAAGACGCCAAACAAAGCGGCATATTGTTTTCAATACACCTGAAAGCAACAATGATGAAAGTTTCCGATCCTATTATATTTGGTCATGCCATGAAGGTTTTCTTTAATGATGTTTTTACCAAATATGATTCGGTATTGAAGGAATTAGGTATTAATGCGAATGATGGATTGGAAAATTTGTTGAATAGGCTTGAGGAGCTTCCATTGGAAGAAAAAATGGCGATTGAAACGGATATAAAAAGTGCAATAGTTAACGGTCCGGCTTTGGCTATGGTAAATTCGGATAAGGGCGTAACTAACCTCCATGTTCCCAGTGATATCATTGTCGATGCTTCAATGCCGGCGATGATTCGTAATTCTGGTCAAATGTGGAATGCAGCGGGTAAAGCTCAAGATACAAAGGCGGTTATTCCTGATAGCAGTTATGCAGGGATTTATACAGCCACAATAGATTTCTGTAAGGAAAATGGGGCTTTTGACCCAACAACCATGGGAACAGTGCCAAATGTTGGATTAATGGCTCAAAAAGCTGAAGAATATGGTTCGCATGACAAGACATTTGAAATAGAATCAGATGGTAAAGTCGCTGTTATTGATATTAATTCTGGCGAAACCCTGATTGAACATTCTGTTGAAAAAGGCGATATCTGGAGAATGTGCCAAGTTAAGGACGCTCCTATTCAAGATTGGATAAAATTAGCGGTTTCAAGGGCCCGTGCTTCAAAACTTCCAGCAATTTTCTGGTTAGATGAAGAAAGGGCGCATGATGCTGAACTGATAAAAAAGGTCAATGCTTATTTACCAAATCATGATACTTCTGGTTTGGACATAAAGATATTATCGCCTATTGAAGCAACAAAATTTACTTTAGAGCGAATTAAGGCAGGTAAAGACACCATATCAGTATCAGGCAATGTACTACGCGATTATCTCACCGATCTCTTCCCTATATTAGAGGTAGGCACAAGCGCCAAAATGCTTTCAATTGTTCCGCTTATGAATGGCGGTGGGCTGTTTGAAACAGGTGCAGGTGGATCAGCACCCAAGCATGTTGAACAATTCTTGGAAGAAGGACATTTACGCTGGGATTCTTTAGGCGAATTCTTGGCTTTGGGTGTTTCATTGGAATTTTATGGTGAGAAAAATAATAATACGAAAGCTCAGCTCTTAGGTGATGCTTTGGATAGTGCCACAGAAAAATTCTTGTTGAATGACAAGTCACCATCTCGTAAAGTAAAGGAACTAGATACTAGGGGTAGTCATTTCTACTTGGCCATGTATTGGGCAGAAGCTCTTGCGAACCAAAACAAAGATCAGGATTTAAAGACTATCTTCTCAAAGGTGGCTGCTAATTTAAAAGAACAAGAGTCAAAAATTATTAATGAATTGAAAAATGCACAGGGTGCCTCTCAAAACATCGGAGGTTATTATTTGCCCAATGCCGAACTTGTTGCAAAAGCTATGCGGCCTAGTGAAACACTCAACGCTATTTTAACTAGTATTTAATAAGGCTACTTTAACATTTTGAACCTCTGCTCAATTGCAGAGGTTTTTTTGTTATAAAAATAATGTTAACGAATTACAGAACTGCCCCTATTCTTTTTACATTTACCCTAAACTGCATTAATG
>CAZYQR010000322.1:0-3461 GCA_964649755.1 uncultured Maribacter sp.
GGCGCTTTTCAGAGCGGAATCAAGCTGTTCTAGTGTTGGAAGAAGATGCATGTTCTCAAGTCCAGTCCCACCGGGTACGAAGCGGTTGAGAGCAGTAGCATCCGCTGAGAATGCATAGGCCAGATCAACAACCCGCCCGGCATCACCCCAATTCTTCGAAGTTATTATATGTGAAACGGTCAATCTGGCTCCGGAGGATGCAGCGGCAAGCATGGCTTGTTCTACCTCCCTTATTGGTTATAATGCCCCCGATCTGTTTTAATAGAGGATCCCAATCCGGTGTTATATTGTCTGTGACAATAATGCTGTCAAAATTCAAATCTACCGCATCCTTTGGAGACTTTAACAAACGAGCATTACCTACTTTTATTTTGGATCCTACAGCGTTACCATCTGCTAACAATTTTCCTTTTTCAAGGAGTGTATATTCAACAATAAAATTTTTATTCCCAGAGTAGTGTACCGTTTCGGGACGGGCTTGGATAATAAACAGTTCATTGGTGACTCCATCTTTGGCCCACTCAATATCCATGGCTTTTTTATAGTGCTCTTCAATTAAAAAGGCCCATTTAGACAACTTTATAACTTCCTTATCAGATAGTACAAATTCTTGTTGTTTAGTAATGGGGGTATTAATGTTCGTTGTTGGATTCTCACTTTTTAATTCCCCATAAATCATGGTCAGTTTTTTATCCCCCAACTTTTTTTGGATAATCGGATTTTTACCTTTTTGCAGGGTAGGTTTAAAAACATAAAATTCATCTGGATTTACAACGCCCTGAACTATATTTTCCCCTAATCCCCATACTCCGGATAACAACATAACGTTCTCAAATCCTGATTCTGGCTCTATGGTGAAACCAACTCCGGAACATCCTTTATCAGCTCTTACCATTAACTGTACCCCCACTGATAAGGCAATATCATGGTGTTGAAATCCTTTATCTTCACGATATTTAATTGCCCGATCAGTAAATAGCGATGCGAAACATTTTTTTATTGCTATTAATAAAGGTTCTTCTCCTTTTATATTTAAAAAAGTATCGTGCTGCCCAGCAAAACTAGCATCAGGTAAATCCTCGGCAGTAGCACTACTCCTTACTGCTACTGATGATAAATCATTTCCGGATAAGTCTTTATAAGCATTGATTACCTCTTTAGAAAAGTCTGATGAAAATTTACCATTTAAAATAAGTTTTCTTGCCTTCTGCCCTATGCTTCCCAAATTCGAAAATTGACCACGGTCAAGTTGGTTCAATAAGTTTTTTAACGGTTTCTGCAGCCTGTTTTCACTTAGATAATCCCAAAATGCATTAGAAGTAGTTGCGAAACCATTGGGCACGTTAACTCCCTTTGACTTTAGCTCATTGTACATTTCGCCAAGTGAAGCATTCTTACCTCCTACGAACGGTAAATCATCCAGGTTTATCTCACTGAATATTTTAACAGGTGATGCTTTAGTCAAGGACTTTCCCATTGTTAATAATTTAAGATTAAATATAGCTTCATCTATCAGCAAGTCAAATGATATTGGTCATTGGCTTAAAGCTGCTTTCTACATACTTTTATCAAATAATTCTAGGCAATGAAAGGATCCTTAAACTTGGGGAAAATATCTGGTATAAAAATCAAAGTACATTGGACATTTTTATTTATAATTGTTTGGGTTGCCTTTGTTGAAATAAATAGAGGAGGCAACTTACAATCAGTGTTATTTAACATTGCCCTTATTTTGGTGGTTTTCTTTTGTGTAGTGCTCCATGAACTGGGGCACGCACTAACAGCCCAACATTTTGGGGTAAAAACAAGAAAGATAACACTACTCCCTATTGGTGGAGTAGCAAGTCTTGAAAAAATACCTGAAGAACCTAAACAAGAGCTTTTGGTCGCAATCGCAGGTCCTTTGGTAAATATCGTCATTGCATTGATTCTATATTTTATTGTACCTGTACAACAGTTTTTGGGCGATAATTTAACGAACATCATAGAGAATTTACATGCACTTACCCTTGCTAATTTTCTCTTCTATCTTTTCGCCGTCAATGTAATGCTCGTTATTTTTAACCTTATTCCAGCTTTTCCTATGGATGGCGGAAGGGTATTAAGGGCTCTATTGGCAATGAACTTGGGGCGGGTGAAGGCTACCCAAATAGCAGCAAGTATAGGACAGTCAATTGCCATTGTATTTCTATTATTGGGAATGCTTTTCAATCCATTCCTAATCTTGATCGCATTGTTTGTTTTTGTGGGTGCCTACGGCGAGAATAAAATGGTGCAACAATTGGAACTATTAAAAGGACATACGGTAAGTGAAGCTATGCTAACTAATATTTCCCTTTTAAAGCCCAATGATACACTGGCAAGCGTAAAAGACCTAATTCTTTCGGGTACTGAAAAAGACTTCATAGTTGAGCAGGATGGTACACCTTTGGGTATTCTTATGAACGCTGATATCATTAAGAATTCGAACAAACCAAATTTGTTAGTAAGTGATATTATGAAAACCTCATTTAAAGAGATTTTATTTAATGATAAACTTAGGAACGTATTAAGTCTGGTCGAACTACATAAAGGTTATTTTTTCCCGGTTGTAGATACCAATAAAAAGCTCGTTGGTGCCATTGATATGATCAATATCAACGAATTCATACTTTTTCAATCCAAGTTGGATTATTGAATTCCAATTAAAAAACCAAAATATTTCGAAGAATGATTTAGATCATTTCATTTGCACTTTCTATAAGATATTTTAGCATCATTATTAATCTTAAAAAAATATCATGGCAGTATTGAAAGTTATTGAAATATTAGGGAATTCAACGGTCAGTTTTGAAGATGCTGTACAAAAGGTTGTCAGCGAAGTTTCTAAAACTGTAAAAGACATTAAATCTGTTTATGTTCAAGATATGCAGGTAACAGTTAAAGACAACAAAATTTCGGAATACCGGGTTAATACCAAAGTTAGTTTTGGTGTTTTAGATGAATAGTTCTCCTATTGTTTGGTTTGGTTTGGTTTGGTTTGGTTGGTCAGGCAAGGTATGGTCTAAAGTGAGTATTTGCTTTTCATAATACCTTGCCTTTTTACTTTCATTACCGTTTATATGAGTAATTCCATTATATGGCTATAAAAATGTTAAAATACCCTGGATTGATTTGCATCATTGTGTGATTGACTTTTTACTGCCATTTTTAGATAATCAATAAAAACAGTAATCATGACACAAACAGAAATATTTGAAAAAAACGTTGAGGAATATGAGAAGTGGTATGAGGATTATTCTGAAGTTTACCAATCCGAGCTCGTAGCAATAAAAGAGCAATTGCTTAAATTACCAGAAAATATCAGAGGAATCGAAGTGGGCTTGGGCACTGGAAGATTTGCCCATCCTTTAGGCATAAAAGAAGGCGTAGAACCCTCTGAAGCTATGGCCGCAAAAGCCATAAAAAGAGGAATTGAGATC
>CAZYQR010000323.1:0-3442 GCA_964649755.1 uncultured Maribacter sp.
TTACCGTATTTGCCGGATTAATGCTCTATTTTATTTTTCGCAAGGACAGAGCTGACCATAAAAGAGAACATTACTTTTTTTGGTGGAATCTACGGACTTAAAAAATCGGTCATCAAAGAAAAGACCCTTTTGCTAATTGATGAATTGGGTCTACATGATGAGGCTAATAAATTGGTAGGATCACTACCGCTTGGATGGAAGCAGAAAGTGGCTTTTTCCGTATCACTTTTGCATAATCCCCAGATTATTTTTTTGGATGAACCAACAGGAGGTGTAGACCCAATCACCCGTCGACAATTTTGGGAAATGATCTATCGGGAAGCCCACAAGGGTAAAACCATATTCGTGACCACCCATTATATGGATGAGGCCGAATACTGTGATCGGGTTTCTATCATGGTAGAAGGTAGAATCGAGGCTTTGAACACACCAAAGAATCTAAAAACACACTACAAAGTGGACTCCATGAACGAGGTTTTCTTAAAACTGGCCCGGAACATAGAATAAAATGATGCAATGAAACGATTTATTGGATTCATAAAAAAAGAGTTTTACCATATTTTTAGGGACAGACGTTCGCTGTTCATCCTATTTGGAATGCCCATTGTTCAGGTATTACTATTTGGTTTTGCGATTACGAATGAAATCAATAATGTGGACATTGCCATATTGGACCATTCCAAAGATGCCACCACAAAGGAAATTATCAATAAAATAGCAGCCTCGAAATATTTCAGCATCAAACAGTTTATAGATAATGAAGCTGCCATAGAAACCGCTTTTAAAAAAGGTCAAATCAAGGCCGTGTTGAATTTTGAAAAGGATTTCAGTAAAAAACTCATTACTGAGAGCAAGGCAACCATACAAATCCTTACCGATGCCACTGACCCCAATACGGCGAATACCATAAGCAATTACACAAATTCCATTTTAAAGAACTACCAACAAGACATCAATAAAGATATTGAGTTGTCTTATCAAATTGTACCTAAAACACGTTTGGCCTATAATCCCGAACTAAAAAGTGTTTTTATGTTCGTGCCAGGAGTAATGACCATAATTTTAATGTTGGTCTCGGCCATGATGACCTCAATTTCAATAACTCGCGAAAAGGAATTGGGTACAATGGAAATCTTATTGGTATCCCCTTTAAAACCTTTTATGGTCATCGTAGGCAAAGTGGTGCCTTATATCTTTTTGTCAGTTATAAATGCGGTGGTAATTATAGTATTGAGCATTTTTGTCTTCCAAATGCCAGTTCAGGGTAGTCTGTTTCTATTGGGAGCAGAAAGCATTTTATTCATAATCAACGCCCTTTCATTAGGTATACTAATCTCAACTATCGCCGCCACGCAACAGACTGCCATGATGGTTTCATTAATGGGATTGATGCTACCCGTGATTCTTTTATCTGGTTTTATATTTCCTATTAGTAGTATGCCATTTCCCCTTCAGGTTATCAGCAATATTATTCCGGCCAAATGGTTTATCATCATATTAAAGGGAATAATGCTTAAAGGTGTGGGCTTGGCTTATGTATGGAAAGAAACCCTGATTTTGCTAGTAATGACCTCGTTCTTTATAACCTTGAGTGTAAAGAAGTATAAAATAAGATTAGAGTAATGAACATCATTCGATATATCGTCCAAAAGGAATTCAGGCAGATCTTTAGAAATAAAGCGATGCTGCCCATCATCTTTGTATTGCCATTGGTACAATTGATTATTCTGTCGAATGCCGCCACCTTTGAGGTTAAGAACATAAAGTTCGGGTATATAGATAATGACAAGACCTCCTTTTCACGAGAGTTGATAGAAAAATTCGATGCGTCTACTTTTTTTAATGTTCTTACAGATTTTCCTTCTGCTAAAATTGCCAATTCGGCCATGTTGAATGGAAAAATAGATGTAGTCTTGGAAATTCCCCAGTATTTTGAACGCAATTTGTTCAAGGATAAAAAAACAGATTTGTCACTTATGATCAATGCCATAGATGGTGCTGCCGCAGGGGTTGAAAATGTTTATGTAAATCAAATCGTTCAACAATACAACAAAAAGGCCCAAGTAGCATTGATGATGGGTGGCAATCCAGAATTTCGACCCCAAACTATAGAAACAATACCTTTGTTTTGGTACAATGAGACCCTGAACTACAAGACCTTTATGGTTCCGGGCATTCTGGTCTTATTGGTTACCATGATTACCCTTTTTCTTTCCGGTATGAACGTGGTACGCGAAAAGGAAATCGGTACTTTGGAGCAAATCAATGTAACACCAATAAAAAAACACCACTTCATCATTGGCAAACTGTTTCCGTTTTTAATATTGGGGCTCGTTTTGCTTACCGTAGGCTTGATTATTGCTAAACTATTATTCAGCATCCCAATTGTAGGGAGTATTGGTCTAATGTATGCCTATACCACTGTTTATATATTGGTCATTTTGGGTATTGGACTCTTTATTTCAAATTATACTGATACGCAACAACAGGCCATGTTCATCGCTTGGTTTTTTATGGTTATCTTTATTTTGATGAGTGGCTTATTCACCCCAATTGAAAGCATGCCTCAGTGGGCGCAGGTATTGACCGAATTCAACCCCATAAAATATTTTGTTGAAGTAATGCGAATGGTCATGCTAAAAGGTGCCGGACTGTCCGATATTTATCCCCAATTCCTTAAAACACTGGCATACGCATTGATTATGAACGGATTGGCAGTTATGAGCTATAAAAAATTAACTTAGCCAGAATTCATGATTGAAGTATTATTGTCTGAATCAAAATAGCTTATTCAAAAAACCTTTGATACTTGGAAGAAATGACTACAAAAACAGACATAAAAAACAGGGAAGATGTTTCCTTACTCATCAATACGTTCTACAAGAAAATTAGAAAGGACGAAATTCTCGGCCCCATATTCAACGGTATAATAACTGATTGGGATGCACACTTAGTATTGTTGACTGATTTCTGGGAAACCCAATTGTTCCTTAAAAGGAAGTACTTTGGAAATCCCGTAACCGTACATCAGGAAGTGGATGATAAAATGAACCACAGTATAAACCCAGAACATTTTGGATTATGGCTTAACCTTTGGTTCGCGACCATCGATGAATTATTCGATGGAGAAACAACATGGATAGCCAAAAACCGCGCTCAAAAAATGTCGACCATGCTATATATGAAGATGTATGAAAACAGGCAGAAATAGTGTTCAATTAGTCTAGGTTTCGCTTCAGATTCGCGCCCATTAAAAACACCAGAGCCAGAGGAAGTAGGAAACTTGAGATTGCGAGGACTTCAAAATATCCTTTAAAAAGTGATTCGCTCTGCCAAGCCAATATTCCTTTAGTAAAAATCAAAAATTCAGTCAATAAAAAACCTATTAAATATAAAGCGTATGCTCTTTTCGACAATTTAAGTAGCTTAAAATAGTCTAAAA
>CAZYQR010000324.1:0-3425 GCA_964649755.1 uncultured Maribacter sp.
CCCAAAACCACGTAGGAGATGTTGACTCCCGTCAGAAGACGGGGTAAACCGCAACCAGGTGCTGCACTTTTCGACCGCTGCCCGCCGCACTTTTCAACCGGCGTTTACATACTGCGCTTTTACGACGAGGAAACAAGGGGAAACCCGAACAACTGAGCGCATCAACCGCTAAAATTGCATCAAATGAGCTATATGCATCTATATGCGAATTACTATCCAACCAAACTATTTCATAAAATTGTTGTGACCATTGGAGCAATCGCTCTTTAAATTCAAGAACATCGGCTACTTTAAAAGAAAGTTTAGTGCGCAACTTGCTATAATTCAGAGATAAAGCTTTCGAGCGCTTTTGTGTGGGCTTGACTTAGTTCAGTATCAATAATACCTTTTTCCTCATCAAAATTGGTGTAAAATGATGGAAGTGAAAACGCAGCTACCACAGTACCGCCAACTCTTGGTAATGAACTCAAAACATATTCCTTGGCGCCTACGGCACCTCGTTTACCAGGTGAAGTAGACATCAAAAATACTTGAGTGTTTTCCAAATAGTTTCTATCAGCTCTGGATAACCAATCCAGCACATTTTTAAAATAGGCTGACGGAGCACTATTATGCTCATTAACAGAAATAATTAGGGCATCAGCCTTTTCAATTTTTTCTTTGAGTTTTACTAGCGCTTCAGGAAATCCCAATTGTTTTTCGCGATCCTCGCTATACATGGGGAACGTAATGCTTGCCATATTCAACAATTCCACATCATGATCACTGATAAGTGAGGTTGTATATTTTACCAATTTGAAATTTACCGATGTTGAGGAATTGCTTCCTGCTAATGCTAATATCGAAGCCATAGACGTGTTTAAATGGTTGTTTTCGACGAAAATACCGCAAAATACTACGTTATGCGAGTATTTTATATAATTTTGCACCGCAAAACATCCAAACATTTTGTAATTCAAGTATATAGAAAAGATTGATTTACAAAAAACGTTGGATTAATTAACAATAATTATTCTTGGAAAAGAAAACAGCCAGATTATATTTTATTGATGCCATGCGGGCGTGGGCTATTCTCATGATGCTGCAAGGACATTTTATTGATGGCCTCTTGGATAATGCTTTTAGGGACAATACAGACCTTACCTTTAATATCTGGAAATACTTTAGGGGTATTACTGCACCTGTATTCTTTACGGTTTCGGGATTTATTTTTACCTACTTACTTATTAGAGTACCTCAAAAGGGAATGCAAAATCCGAGGATAAAAAAAGGATTGAAACGCGGATTACAGCTTATTTTCATTGGTTATTTACTGCGAACGAACCTTTTGGGTATTCTTGGTGGTGAAATTTATGATTCTTTTTATTTGGTAGATGTTCTACATTGTATTGGTCTTTCCTTATTGGGTATCATAGGAATTTACCTTGTCTCACAAAATGGGAAAAAATCATTACTTCCTTCATTATTAATAGGGGTTACAGCAGTATTATTTCTTTTTGAACCTATTTATAAGGAGTGGTCCTTCGGATTTTTGCCACAAGCAATGGCCAATTATTTCACGAATGCCAATGGCTCAGTATTTACAATAATCCCTTGGTTTGGTTATACCACTTTTGGAGCGTTCATGTCTGTATTATTTACGCGATATAAGAGTCACAAATATTTATACGAATACGCCATCACATTATGTCTATTCGTAGGACTGAGTTTAATTTTCTTTTCTTCTGATTTCTTATTGGGACTTTCAGAGTTAACTGGTATTTCAGTATTTAATGAGATAGCAATGAACAATTACCTATTTATTCGCCTGGGTGATGTGTTCTTAGCCTTTGCTGTTTTTATGCTTTTTAGAAGTCTCATGACCAACGCAACGGTTTTGAAGATTGGCCAAAGCACATTATCCATCTATGTAATTCATTTTGTAATACTTTATGGCAGTTTTACAGGTTTGGGCCTGTATGGCTTCTTTCATCATGAATTGAGTCCAACTATGGCTATTTTAGGTGCTGGTGTCTTTATGATTGTTTCTTCATTTACCGCATTGCAATATGAAAAGCACAAAGCAACTATTAAGATTAATATTTCTTCGGTGCTTCGTTTTGTTATACTAAAGATTGAACCTTGGTATGCTTATATCCAAAAACTAATTAAGGTCAACATATCCAAACTCCTTAGGTCATTTGGGCTTATAAAGAACTAGAATGCTCAATTTAGTTGCATTAAAAAACTAGGAGTTCTTATCTATCAAATTCAATTCTTCTTCAGTAAACTGTAATTGATCTAAAGCAGCGATATTTTCTTTTAGCTGATTTGCAGAACTGGCCCCAATTAATACCGATGCCACATTAGGCCTATTTAATAACCAGGCTATGGCCATCTGAGATAATTTCTGTCCTCTTTGTGAAGCAATTTCCGCTAGATTCTTTATTTTTTCCAAGTTTTTATTTACTGCCTCTTTATCCAAATAGGTAAAATCCTTGGCAGCTCTGGAGCCCTCGGGAATGCCATTAACATATTTATTGGTTAGCATACCCTGAGCCAATGGAGAAAATGCAATACAGCCTAATCCTTCATCGCCAAGAGTCTCCAATAAACCATCTTCAACCCATCGGTCAAAAATTGAATAACGGGCTTGATGTAAAATAAAGGGGACTTTCATTTCCCTTAATAATTTACTTGCCTCTACAGTCTCTTCTGGTTGATAATTCGAAATACCAACATATAATGCCTTTCCTTGGCGAACAATATCTGAAAGCGCACCCATGGTTTCTTCAAGAGGAGTTTCTGCATCTGGTGTATGATGATAAAAAATATCGACATAGTCCAATCCCATTCTTTTCAAACTTTGGTCTAAGCTTGAAATCAAATACTTCCTAGAACCATTATTTCCATAAGGACCAGGCCACATATCATAACCTGCTTTTGAAGCAATGAACAGTTCATCACGATATGGTTTAAAATCCTTTTTGAAAAGTTGTCCAAAATTTTCTTCAGCAGATCCGTATGGAGGGCCATAATTATTTGCCAGATCAAAATGCGTGATTCCCAAATCAAACGCACATCGCAATATTTCCCTTGCATTTTGCGTGCTGTCAACGAAACCGAAATTATGCCATAAACCCAAAGAAATTGCGGGTAATAATACGCCACTTTTGCCGGTACGATTATATTTCATGGTTTCATACCGCGCTGATGCGGCATGATATTCCTTAACCCCGGTCTTATCGTTTATTTGCATAACCAAAACTATTTATAAATTATATATGTTTCCCATCTTTCTAAAGAAAGGACAATAATAGCAAGTACAGGCAAAACTGCAATCTAAATATGCAATGCCCTATCTTCTGTCGCAGCAAGAGCAGCTTCTTTTATTGCCTCAGCATACGTTGGGTGTGCATGGCTCATTCTTGCAATATCTTCGGCAG
>CAZYQR010000325.1:0-3417 GCA_964649755.1 uncultured Maribacter sp.
TAAATAATATATTTTTCATTATGTGTTAATTTGACTCGTTATTCAATAATTGATTTAATGCCACCATATCAGCCACTAAAACTTGTCTGGCCTTACTGCCTTCAAAAGGACCGACAATACCTGCTGCTTCCAATTGGTCTATAATACGACCTGCTCGATTGTAACCTAATTTGAGTTTACGTTGCAATAAAGAAGCTGACCCTTGTTGTGCAATGACAATAACTTGGGCAGCGTCCCTAAACATAACATCCCTTTCACTGATTTCATAATCAATACTTGTGCCAGAATCTTCACCAACGTATTCCGGTAATTCATGTGCCAGTGGATAAGCTCTTTGTGAACCAATATATTCTGTTATTTTTTCCACTTCCGGTGTATCAACAAAAGCGCATTGTATGCGGGTTACCTCATTGCCCTGAGTGAAAAGCATATCACCACGACCTATCAATTGATCAGCGCCTTGGGAATCCAGAATTGTTCTGGAATCTATTTTTGAAGTTACCCTAAAGGCAATACGCGCTGGAAAATTCGCTTTTATAATACCTGTAATGACATTAACGGATGGCCGCTGGGTTGCAATGATCAAATGAATACCTATGGCCCGCGCCAATTGCGCTAATCGGGCAATAGGGGTTTCCACCTCTTTTCCAGCCGTCATGATCAAATCGGCAAACTCATCGATAACCAAAACAATATAGGGTAGAAACTTATGACCGTCATTTGGATTCAATTTACGTGTCTTGAATTTGGTATTGTACTCCTTGATGTTGCGAACCATGGCCAATTTCAATAACTCGTACCTGTTGTCCATTTCTATACAAAGGGAATTCAGCGTATTTATGACCTTGGTGTTATCTGTAATGATTGCTTCTTCAGAATCAGGAAGCTTGGCCAAAAAATGCCTTTCAATCTTATTATATAGCGTTAGCTCAACTTTTTTAGGGTCTACAAGGATAAATTTAACTTCTGCAGGGTGCTTTTTATATAGTAAGGAAGTGATGACAGCATTTAATCCGACCGATTTGCCTTGCCCGGTTGCACCAGCCATTAGCAAGTGGGGCATTTTTGCCAAATCTACCACAAAAGTTTCATTGCTTATGGTTTTGCCAAATGCTATTGGTAGTTGCATTTCTGCTTTTTGAAACTTGCTTGAAGCAATAACGGACCGCATGGAAACTACAGTTGGATTCTTATTAGGAACCTCGATGCCAATAGTGCCTTTTCCAGGAATAGGAGCTATAATTCGAATGCCCAAAGCGGCTAAAGAAAGGGCAATATCATCTTCTAGGTTCTTGATCTTAGATATACGAACACCAGCTTCCGGTACTATTTCATAAAGCGTAACCGTTGGTCCTATTGTTGCCTTGATCTGGGCAATCCCGATTTTATAGTTCTTTAGCGTCTCAACAATTTTATTCTTGTTTCCCTCAAGTTCTTCCTGATTGATGGTAATTCCCCCTGAAGTACCATGCTGATCTAATAAATCAATTGTCGGGAATTTGTAATTGCCTAATTCCAGTGTTGGGTCAAATTCGCCGAAATCATCAACCAATTTATCGGCAATATTGTCTTTCTCCACTTTCTCTTCCACTATTTTTTCAACCTCCATGGCTAAAACCTCCTCTTCAATGACTTCTTCCTTTGGAATGGTTATTTCAAAATCATCTTCGATCTTTTCATTTTCAAGTGGCGGAATATCTTTTTTATGGGTATAGGTATCAACAATTAGGGGAGAGTCATCTTCTTTATCAAATTCAATTGTGGAACCAACTTCTGTCGGATTGTTTTTGAATTCAGATGCAATCGACTCTTTTTTAGATTTAAAATATTCGAAGATGGCATCGGGTGTAAATTTAAATAACCGTACCAGTATAAAAACCAGACCAAATAATAAAAGCAGCAAAACTCCAATTTTACCAGCGTAATCTTGCAGAAAATCGTTCATTTCATAACCTACAAGCCCACCTAATAATGGTTTTTCAATAGCAAAGAAACCCAGTGTAATGGATATCCATATAATAAATATCAATCCCCAAATCCATTTCTTCAGCAATCCTTTTTTGGTTAAGCTTAGGAACATATAAAGGCCCGTATAGAAGAATAAAAAAGGAAAAATCAAAGCAGCTAGCCCAAAGCCTTTGTACACAAATAAGTGGCTTATGCTTGCGCCAAACTTGTTTAATAGGTTTTTGGCCTGCTCATTACGGTTGGCAAATTCAGACAATAGACTTTGGTCATCTTGCCAAGTAAAATAAAAGGAGACAAATGAAAAGAACAAGGCCACACTGAAAAGCATTAAAAGGCTTCCCAATATTATTTTATTTTGTTTGGATAACTTTAAAGATAAGCCCTTTTTCGGGGTCTTAGGCTTTGACTTTCTCCCTCTTTTCGCCATTAATAGATTAGTTCTAGGGGCAAAAATACAAATTTACTATCTAAGCCAAAGTGCAGAATGCTTTAAAAAATCTTGGGTAAATATATGATGAGGCCAACAACACTAGCTGCGATAGAGACTAGCATAACGGCTCCAGCAGATATGTCCTTAATGAATCCAATCTTCTCATCAAACTCGGGTTGTACAAAATCAGCTAGTTTTTCTATAGCAGTATTTAAACCTTCTACACCTAGAACTAAAGCAATTGCAAGTATTTGAAGAATCCATTCTGTAGTGGTTATATCAAAATAGAATCCGCCGGCTGTAACCACCAATGCAATAAAAATCTGGGCTTTTATGCTCGCTTCGGTCCTTATCAAAAGTAGTGCACCTTTTAGGGCATAGCCTACACCACGGATTCTATTTCGTATAAAAGATTCCTTAGGCATCCATTAATGCTTCTAAAGCTGCTTTGTAATTTGGCTCTTCAACAGTTTCTGCCACCTGTTCCGTATAGACCACTTTCCCATTTTCATTCACTACGACCACTGATCTTGAAAGCAAACCTTGCAATGGTCCATCAGTAAGCTCAACTTGGTACGCCTTCCCAAAACCACCATCTTTGTAATCAGATAACATAACCACATTTTCAATGCCCTCAGCACCGCAAAAACGGGTTTGTGCAAATGGTAAATCTTTGGAAATACATAGAACAACGGTATTTTCCAATTCTGCAGCTTCCTTATTGAATTGTCTTACAGATGCTGCACATGTGCCTGTATCAATGCTAGGAAAGATATTAAGCACCAATCTTCTTCCTTCATATTCAGATAGAGAGGATGAAGACAAATCAGTCATTGTTAGTTTAAAATCCGGAGCAGAACCTCCAATAGCAGGTAAGTTGCCCAATGTGTGTATTTCGTTTCCCTTAAGTGTTACGGTAGCCATAATATTCTATTTTAAATGAACTGTGAAATTAAAAAATATTAACCTGATATGTAAAGAATATCTAATAAAAAAGTCCATACGAATTAGGTATGGAC
>CAZYQR010000326.1:0-3404 GCA_964649755.1 uncultured Maribacter sp.
GCCCCGGATTTAAATGCAAACAGGATTGGTTTGAAAAACAATATATAAAAGGATTACGCATGAAAATCCTTAAGGGCACAGATGCCAAAATGATCGGATTCATTGAGTATGTCCCCGCTTCTAACGCATGGCGCCCGATTGAGGCAGAAAAATTCATGTTCGTTCATTGTATTACAGTGTATTCTAAAAAAGACAGAAACAGGGGTTATGGATCACTTCTCATAGATGAAGTTGAAAAGGATGCTAAACGAGAAGGGCTGGCTGGTATATGCGTAATGTCGAGTAAAGGTGCTTGGATTGCTGATAATGGCATTTTTGATGATAATGGCTTTAAGAAAATAGACCAACTGGAAAGATTTGAACTGCTATCGAAAAAATGGGATACTACAGTTCCCGACCCAAAACTTATTGATTGGACGAAGCAACAATCCAATTACAAGGGTTGGAATTTGATTTATGCCAATCAATGTCCTTGGCATGAAAAATCTGTTGTTGCGCTTCTGAATACGGCCATGGATTATGACATAGACCTTAAAATTACAAAACTTGAAACTGCACAAGAGGCAAAAAATGCGCCTTCTGGCTATGGTGTTTTTAGTCTTTTACGTGACGGAAAATTACTTGAAGACCACTATCTAAGTGCCACGCGCTTCAGAAACATTTTAAAAAAAGAGCTGCACCTGAATGCGTAGGACATTCAATTGGGCCTTTTAGATAATTAGAGCATACCTAACTATTTTAATAAGAAAGTTATGGAACAAACAATCAAAGAATGCTGCCCTACCTTCCATCCTGAAAAATGGGACAATAAAACACATCACTGGGAAAAGAAAAAATTCATTAAGGCTTCGGTACCCACACTATTTCATATTCCATTGCCACCTATGCTCGGTAAAAAAATAACCAAAATGATGAAGATGGCTGAGGATTCAGGGAAGCTTTCCGATGAAAAGGAAGATATCTTACTACTATTTAACGACCCTACTGCATTTAAATCGGAATTATACCTGTCAGTAACCAACACGGTGTCAAATGCGGAAAATACAACTCTATCCGGTACATTTAAAAGCAAAGTTTTTGATGGTGCTTATAAGGAAATACCAAAATTCATAAAGCAAATGGATACCTATTTAAGCAATCAGGATTTAAAGGCCAACAATTATTATGTACACTACGCTTACTGTCCCAAATATGCCAAAGAGGCTGGTCATAATTATATGGTATTGTTTGCTGAGGTTGGGCAATAATTTTATCACATTTATAAGTAGAACCAGGATTGTTATTTATCTACCAAGTTGGAATACGCTTTACTATTACATGAACAAAATGCACATTTGATGTAATGATTAAGGTCATTGCCTACTCGAAATCGGTATGTTAATTTCATAAATCCGAAAGTCGAAAATAAAACGCTGTCTAAAACAATAATCATATTAAAATATAAACAAATGAAACATTTTAATCTAATTAATTTAACACGAGTAATCGCCTTATTTGCAGCTATCTCATTAGTAACAATATCCACTTCCTGCAAAAGAGCAGCTGAAAAAACCCAAGAAAAAATCATTGAAAAAGCAATTGGCGATAAAGCCACAGTTGATCTGGATGATGAAAAAATTGTAATCGAGACTGAAGAAGGAACCTTTACTGCGGATGCGAACACTCAAAGTTGGCCCAAAGAAATTCCAAATGAGGTACCTGAATTTAAAAACGGTAAAATTGTAATGGTCAATACCCAGAATATGGAAGAAGGTAAAAATTGGGTGATCATTTTTGAAGACGTATCCCCCAATGAAACTGCGAAGTACAAAGAAAACCTAGAAAGTAATGGCTTCAAAATCAATTTTACTACTACGGTGGGAACAGGCACCCATTTTGCCGCGGAAAAAGGTAATATTACCGTAATTTTAATGGGTGATGAAGGGGATGCATCTATTTCAGTAGGTATTAAAGAATAGTTTTTTTACCGTTAGGAGAGTAACCAAAAAAGTAAATTATTTTTTCGACATGAATAATAAAAGGCCTAATAAATATCGGTTTATATTAGGCCTGCTATTAGCCATAATTGGCGCTATTTTAATGTATTTCGGAATTCTTCCGATTTCAGCAAGGATAACAATTGGCATTGTTGGTATTGCCCTAATAGCAACTTCTAACTACCGATTGTTATAGTGAACAACAATTTCAACATTATTTTGAATGTTGTTAATTTGGATTAATATCATTGGTAAGGTCGGTATAGGTTGGGCCTTGATTTCGGAATCCGCTGGGTCTTAACCGGGAATACCGTTGGGAATAATCAGTTTATAAATATGTCGATAGCAAATTTTAACGTAAAAGGTTTGACCACTGAAGAAGTCCTTCTCTCCAGAAAGAAATACGGGCGCAACGAACTTCATTATAAAAAAGAAAATGCTTTTTTCAAGCTCATCACAAGCTTGATCAAAGAACCCATGGTCATCCTACTGCTGGTAACATCCAGCATCTACTTTATTGTGGGTGATATTGGTGACGGTATTTTTCTGGCGGCGGCCATTTTATTGGTATCGGCCATTTCGTTGTACCAAGATTCCCGAAGTCGTAATGCACTTGAAAAATTAAAGATTATTAGCCAACCCCATTGCAATGTAATTAGAAACGGTAAGGTCGAAAAGATTCCCATCGAGGATGTTGTCATCGGGGATAGTCTTATGGTCGAGGAAGGTGTAACCATTGCTGCTGATGGTACTATTGTGCATTCCAATGATTTTTCTGTGGATGAGTCAATCCTAACGGGAGAATCTTTAACGGTCTATAAGGACAAAACGAAGGAGGATAATAAAATCTATCGCGGGACTATTGTAACCAGTGGACTGGCCATCGCCACGATTACCGCTATTGGCAATGAAACCTATTTAGGCAAAATTGGAAAAAGCCTTGAAAACATAATAGAGGAAAAAACACCGCTGGAAATTCAGATTAACAATTTTGTAAAAAGAATGGCGACTGTCGGAATTGTGGTTTTCTTGATAGTTTGGGGCATAAATTATGCTAATTCAAATAATGTTCTCGACAGTCTGCTAAAGGCCCTTACACTTGCTATGAGTATACTCCCGGAGGAGATCCCTGTGGCGTTCACCACCTTTATGGCCTTGGGTGCATGGCGATTAATGAAAATGGGGATAGTGGTAAAACAGATGAAAACGGTAGAGACATTGGGCAGTGCTTCAGTTATATGTGTTGATAAAACGGGCACTATAACCAAAAACGAAATGGAGTTGGCAAAAATATTTGTAATGGTCTCCAATAAAGTCTCAAACCCAAAAGATGCTTTGGGTGCCCAGGAAAAAGAACTTTTGGAACTGGCTATGTGGTCTAGTGAACCCATTCCGTTTGACCGTATGGAAATGGCCCTCCATAATGCC
>CAZYQR010000327.1:0-3385 GCA_964649755.1 uncultured Maribacter sp.
TTTCAATAAGTTTGGCATCTATGTCAAAGATACCTCCTTAACGCACCAAGGCGCTCAATGAGATCTTTAGATTGATCTACGGTTATCATTGTAAAATATTTTTAGCAAAAATAGGATTTAACTATGGTTGTGCAATCTATTTTACATAAATTTAGTCCAGACTAATTCAAGCTAAAAACCATCATGAAAAACTTTTACATCTTCACATTGTTATTATTTGTAGGAATAATAAAAGGTAATGCGCAGTTTGCTGAAAAAAGCAAGGATTTTCAAAAATTCACCGGCCTGTTCGATTTTTATCACGATGACAAAAACGATAAGATGTATATGGAGGTCAATGATCTTGAGAAAGATTTCCTTTATGTCTATTCATTGAGTAGCGGTATTGGAAGTAATGATATAGGTCTGGATAGAGGACAACTTGGAAATGAACAAGTTGTATTTTTTCATAAAGCTGGTGGTAAGTTGATGCTGATACAACCAAATTTGAAATTCAGGGCATTGACAGACAATGAATTGGAGCGTAGGTCGGTGGAGCAAGCATTCGCTAAATCAGTTTTATTTGGATTTAAAATTGAAGAGGAAAAAGATGGTAAATATATTATTGACATTACTGATTTTTTAATGCAAGACACACATGGTGTAGTTTCAAGATTAAAGCGATCTAAACAGGGAACGTATAGTCTTGATAAGTCAAAAAGCGCTTTTGCAATGGATCGTACCAAAGCCTTTCCAAAGAATATCGAGTTTGATGTTACTTTGACATTTAAAGGGGAACCCAAAGGTGGGTATATTAGGTCGGTTACCCCAAATGCAAATTTGGTTACTGTCGCACAGCATCACTCTTTTATTGAATTACCTGATGATAAGTATCAGAAAAGAGGATTTGATCCCCGTTCCGGGTCATACCCAACTTCTTATTATGATTATTCTACGCCCGTGCAGGAACCCCTTATTAAAAGGTTCATTACAAGACATCGTCTTGAAAAGAAAGACCCTACAGCCGAAGTAAGCGAAGCAGTAGAGCCAATCGTTTATTATTTGGATAACGGTACTCCAGAACCCATTCGCTCCGCACTTTTGGATGGTGGTAGATGGTGGAACCAAGCCTTTGAGGCAGCAGGTTATAAAAATGCATTCCAATTGGTCATGTTGCCTGATGACGCCGATCCCTTGGATGTTCGTTATAATGTGATACAATGGGTACACCGATCTACAAGAGGTTGGAGTTATGGTAGTAGCATTACCGACCCAAGAACTGGTGAAATTATTAAAGGCCATGTTAGTCTTGGAAGTTTACGAATACGACAAGATTTCTTAATTGCACAAGCCTTAATTAACAAGCCATTTGCAGAAAGAGATGATAATTACCAGCCTATGTTGGATTTGGCGTTGGCCCGTATTCGCCAACTCTCTGCCCACGAGATAGGGCATACCTTGGGTTTTGCACATAATTATGCTGCTTCAACCAATGATAAGGCATCGGTTATGGACTATCCACATCCACAATTCTCCTTAAGTAATGGAGAGATTGATTTTTCAAATGTATATGATACAGGTATTGGTGACTGGGATAAGGTTACTGTTGCTTATTCATATACTGACTTCCCGGAAGGTTCAAATGAAAAAGATGGGTTGAATGAAATATTGAACAATGCTATAGGAAAAGGCTTAAGGTATATAACCGATCAGGATGCCAGGCCTATGGGCGGCGCTCATGTCTTGGCGCACTTATGGGATAACGGTAAAAATGTTAGCGAGGAGTTAAATGAAATGCTTAAAATCCGTTCTACGGCTATAAATAATTTTTCTATTGATAATATAAGAAGTGGCGAGCCTAATACTGTTTTGGAGGATGTTTTTGTTCCGCTATATTTTTTCCATCGTTATCAAACCGAAGCTGTAGCGAAAGTTGTAGGTGGTATGGAGTATAATTATGCAGTTAAAGGGGATGGTCAACAAACCATGTCAATTGTAGATAAAAAAATGCAGCGACAGGCGTTAACCAGCATACTGAAAACTTTGGATGCCAGTCTAATTGCTATTCCTAAAGACAAACTATCCCTTTTTCCACCTAGGGCCTTTGGTTATGGTAAAACAAGGGAATCACTCAAAGGAAAGACCGGTGTTTCTTTTGATGCATTATCTGCACCAGAGACGGCAGCTGATATGACGCTGGGACTCTTATTGCATTCCGAGCGCTCATCTAGATTGATTCAACAAAAGGCTTTGATGCCTAATAATTTGAGTCTTTCAGATGTTTTGGATGAAGTAGTGGCAGCCACCCTCAATAAGCAACATAAAGACGATTATATAGCTGAAGTGCAACAGAACATTAACTATAGGGTGCTCTATCATTTAATGAACCTTGCGGCACATGATAAAGTACATCCCCAAGTGAATGCTTACGCGAATCTTAAACTAAAGGAGCTTAGAGGACAATTAATGCTTAAAAGTGATGCCAATGGACCTGAAATGGTGCGTAGAATAGATAAATTCATGAAAGCACCAGAGAAATTTGAAATTATCCAAGTGCCGACAATTCCTGATGGCTCACCTATTGGTATGGATTGCATGAATTAACGTTCAATGGACTTGCCACCCTGAAAATAGTTGATATAAAAGATCAAATTTTATATAACGCTAAACCCAATATTTAAAGTGAATATCAATTTAATTAGTGATACAGTAACCAAGCCATCATCGGGTATGTTAGAAGCCATGATGACAGCAGAAGTCGGTGATGATGTTTTTAAGGCCGACCCTTCGGTAAATTTATTGGAAAAGAAGACCGCAGCATTGTTTGGCAAAGAAGCGGCCTTATTTTTCCCCAGTGGTACTATGGCCAATCAAACCGCAATTAAATTACACACACAACCTGGTGAGCAATTAATTTGCGATAAATATGCGCATGTTTATAATTATGAAGGTGGGGGTGTTAGTTTTAACAGTGGTGTTTCATGTAAGCTGGTCGATGGTCATCGGGGCATGATGTCTGCCGAACAAGTTGAAGCTGCGATAAACCCACCAGATTTTTATCATAGTCCGCTAACAACTTTGGTATGTATAGAAAATACCACAAATAAGGGCGGTGGTGCTTGTTGGGATTTTGAAGAATTAAGGAAAATTAAAGAAGTTTGTGTTTCACATGGTCTGGCATATCACCTTGACGGTGCTAGGATATGGAATGCTCTTGTTGCCAAAAACGAAACTCCTGAACAGTATGGTAAGCTTTTTGACACGATTAGTATTTGCTTCAGTAAAGGATTGGGCTGTCCAGTGGGCTCTGTTTTGATGGGTAGCAAGCTTATGATGGACAAGGCTTTGAGAGTGCGAAAAATTTTAGGAGGAGGAATGCGACAAGCAGGTTATTTAGCCGCTGCTG
>CAZYQR010000328.1:0-3364 GCA_964649755.1 uncultured Maribacter sp.
TATAGCGCAAATAGTACTTTGGGGTATGTAGTTTTTTATAATAATGATATTCTCCAGTAGGTTTAAATTCATCCCATTTATTTCCGCTTTCCATGTATAAATATGCAGCTTTTATCTTCTCAGGGTGAAGAACATCTGAATCATAAATCTCAGTCAATAAAACGTCTTCCTCTTCGGTATCGCCATAATAGAAAACTTCTGAACCGTCAAGAGTTGCCATCGCCTTTATTTCTTGATGTCTATCCAATAACATAGCAGCGCTCATACCACCCCAACTACAGCCCAGAATGCCAATTTTATCAACATTGACATTAAATCTTGGATCGTTCTTAATTATATTTAAGGCAAGTTCCCCGTCAAAAACCTGTTCCATGGTATCCAAAATGTCGTTGCTCATATATCCTGGGTACAACCCTACCGACCAGACCGATACAACAATAAAGCCTTTTTCGGCCAATTTTTCCAATAACCTATAATTCTCATACCCCATACCATTGTAACCGGCCATGTAAATAATTATAGGATGTTTTCCTTTGGCAATAGGCGCATTTTTGTAGCTATCTGTTTTTATTTTAAGCATAGCATTACCCTTTTTGCTATCCAAACCCAAAGTAGCAGCGAAAAACATTGCATATTCCTCTGTAATTCCTGAAAAATCACCCTCTTTGTATAGAGTAGCCCTTTCTTCATTGAGACCAAACAAATCGCCAAACAATAATCTGTCACCGTTGTTTTCAGTCGATGGGTACCATATATCCAAATCCAAAGGGCGATAATGAAGGATGTCCGTTTTAGGGGAATCTGGCTTGAATATCCTTGTTGAATCAGCAGTGCGTAAAGTCATAAAGCCTGCATTGTAATTAGTCCTTGAAAGTTCTTGGGTATAACAACTAAAAGCAACTGTAATTGAAAAAAGGAGGGCAATAGTCTTATTTTTTATCGGGCTCATATAATAATATAGACGCAAGATTAGGAGAAATAGTTGCCTGTACACAATTGTTTTGTTGACAGTCCCATAAAATGACCATTATATGGGTCACAATTATAAGTATATTTAAGGAAATGAAAGTTCAAATAAAGGATGTAATGAACATTGACCAAAAATTAAAGGAATTACCGTTAACCAAGTCTAATCCCAACACTTTGGAATCTCTATTTGGAAAAGGCGATATTATACCTATGTGGGTTGCGGACATGGAATTTCAAATAGCAAAACCCATCCAAGATGCTTTAATTGAACGAATCACTAATTCTGGATTTGGTTATGAATACAAACCAGATTCTTTCTTTTTAGCACAAAAGAAATGGTATGCTCAAAACTATCAAGTGGACCTAATAAAAGACCACGTTTTATACAGTCCAACTATTACTACAACAATTTCGATTTTAATTGAAAATTTCACCTCTGAAAGTGAAGGAATAATAACGCAACCTCCTGTGTTTATGGAATTCCGAGATGTGATACGAAACACCAAGCGTAGAATAACAAAAAATTCTCTAAAATTAATTGAAAAGCAATATCAAATTGACTTTCAAGATTTAGAAGAAAAGGCAAAATTAGAAAACAATAAAATTCTAATTATTTGCAATCCTCACAATCCAGTTGGTAGAGTTTGGAGTAAAGAAGAATTAAACCAAGTCGTTCGTATTTGCAAAGAGAATGACTTACTTCTTATTTCAGACGAAATACATAAAGACATTATCCTTTTTGACAATCAATTTACCTCGGCCTTACAATTCATTAAAGATTACGAAAGAATTATTGTTTGTACATCTGAAGCCAAGACTTTTAATCTTTGTGGAATTGCCGACTCAATGGCAATTATCTCGAATGAAGAAATAAGAAATTCTGTAGCCACTACTTTTAAAAAATACAATTTAGGTAGAACAAATGCCCTCACAAGAGTTGCTTTGGAAACAGCATATACGAGTGGAGGTATTTGGTTAAAAAACATAGTAGAAACGATTGAAAATAATGTTATAAGTATAGAGAAGGATTTGGAGAATTCTAAAATACATTTGATAAAACCAGAAGGGACTTATCAACTTTGGCTGGATTTTAGAGAGGTTTTTAAAGACACCAAAGAAATGTTTACTGCTATAACAGAAGGCTCGGGTATTGGACTTAACGCTGGACATTGGTTTGGACGAGAGGGTGCTTTATTTATGCGAATGAACATTGCTACTTCAAGTGAAAAGGTCTCGGATTCGATTGACAGGATTAAAGAAGCTGTGGCTAACAATGGCTCCTAAGAAATCCATGATATAATTCTATAAAGTTCAAATAAAGGATTAAATAATTCAGTTAAAATTTAGAGAATTACCGCTTCTATAAAATAATTTTTAAGCTTTACTAACTTCTGTATTAGTTGGCTAAACACGCTAATAATCGTATATTGAGGCTATTATTCCGTACATAATTTGTACCATGGAAAAGTTAGATTCTACACTTAATAAATATAGGTCATTTAAAACGTTATTGTCGATAGAAGACGAAAGGGAACTATTGTATAACTATGTTTATTCAACCAATAAGTTAGAGGGTAACCAACTTACATTGGCGCAGACTTCACAACTTCTTTCCACGGATACAATCACCGGAAGTAATGTTCGTACTAAAGATATTCTAGAACAAAAGGGGATGCACAGGGCTTTGGCTAGAATGTTAAAAGCCGTGAGGGAAAAAGAGCAGCTTTCAGCTTCTTTGCTGCTTGAATTCAACTGGCTTTCCATTGGGCAATTATGGAAGTATGAAGATTCCTATATAGGTGCAAAAGGAGAAGGTCAAAAAGAAGGTTTTTTTAAAGTTAGTCAGAACATGATTAGCATTAGCCAAGGAGGCAAAACAATCCAGCGGTTAGTACCGCTTAGTACCCCGGACAACGTAGTTGAGAATATCAATAAATTGCTAACATCTGTACTAGGCAGTAATAAATCCGTTATCACAAAAGCCGCTTTTTTAGCTCAGGAATTATGGCTCCATCAGCCTTTTGTTGATGGTATTAAAAGAGCTGGAAGACTTGCAATCAATTTTTTGACCATGAAAGAAGGTTTTCCGCTTTTTGTATTTGAAGATAAAAGTAGGAATTACAATTCCTTGTTGGTAGAACAGTACTTGGATAAAAAACCAGGCCTTATTGAAGACTATATTGAAAAAGCCCTTATTAAAACAATGAAACGAGCATTAGATATCGAAAAAAACAAGGGTAAGGATATGGGTTTTAGAATGATGCTTTAAAGTTCAAATAAACGATGGAATCTATAAGCGAGATATAGTTAATAACTGTATCCAATTGTTACCCACAATTTAAAAAATAAATAGATTTATCAAAACCTAGGCAACCATTTATAAAATATTTGCGTC
>CAZYQR010000329.1:0-3359 GCA_964649755.1 uncultured Maribacter sp.
TTTGGCGGTTGCTTCATAAAATTGTTCAAGGTATGTCCTTCAAAAAAAATCTTCTGTGGCAAAACCCCAAATAGTGTAGCCTAAAAAGAACATAACAAGAAAGCCGGCCAAACTGGCCAGTAAATTTTGTTTTGTAAACATAGTCGTAAATTTTATTGGTTGTTATAAAGAGAATTAAAAATCCCGTACAGAGAGAAAAAACAATTATTTATCTAGCTGATATGCTGTGTGTTATGAAAATTAAAAACAACAAATTGCATAATGTACCCATATCTATTTCCCAAATTATATTACCGTTTGTATCTTTGAAAAATAATAGGTTAATATGAAATATTTTATGAGAATTCAGCTGCTTTTACTTTGCTTAATTTTGTTACAAAGTTGTAGTATGAAAGAAAGGCCTTTGGTAATCGGTCACAGAGGAGCTATGGGGCATGAAACCGAAAATACCATGGCCTCAGTTCAAAAGGCTCTTGATTTGAAAGTTGATATGATAGAGATTGATGTATTTCGAATTAGTAGTGGAGAAGTTGCTGTTTTTCACGATCAAAATGTAGATCGTCTTGCCAACGGAGGAGGAAATATAGAAGAGTACAATTTTTTTGAATTAAGAAGATTAATCTTGGATGGTAACCATAGAATCCCCATTCTTCAGGATGTGCTCAAACTAATAGATAATAAGGTTCGTTTAAATATTGAGCTAAAAGGGGATAATACTGCAGATGCTGTAAACCACATTGTAAGCTTCTATGTCAAAGAAAGGGGTTGGTCCTTAGATAATTTCTTGATTTCAAGTTTCAAATGGGAGGAATTAAGGGAGTTTAGGAAATTGAACAAAGATATCCCGATTGCCATTTTAACGGAAGAAGATCCGTTGAATGCAATTGATATTGCTATAGAATTAAATGCCGAAGCCATAAATCCAGATTTTGAAAAATTAGATGTAGAGGTGGCAACCAAAATCAAGGAAGCAGGTTTTAAAATATATACTTGGACCGTCAATGAGCCATCAGATATTGAACTGGTAAAGTCATGGTCTGTTGATGGTATTATTACCAATTTCCCTGAACGAGTGAATTAATGTATGATGTACTAATAATAGGGGGAGGCGCTTCAGGATTTTATGCGGCCATCAATATTGCCGAGGCGAACGCCAATCTTAAAATTGCCATTTTGGAGAGAGGTAAGGAAGTACTCCAAAAGGTCAAGATTTCTGGTGGTGGCCGATGTAATGTCACAAATGCTGAAACAGAACCAAAAGAATGGGTCAAAAATTATCCACGAGGGGAGAAAGAACTCTTAGGACCATTTTACACATACAATAATCAGGATACGATACAGTTTTTCGAAACAAGGGGGGTGCAATTAAAAACGGAAGAAGACGGAAGAGTATTTCCAGTATCGGATTCTTCCCAAACCATTATCGATTGCCTTTTGAATGAGTCTGCTCGTTTAGGCATCAAAGTTATTAGACAAAGTTCAGTAACCCAGATTGAACCAGTATCGAGTGATGATCATGGAAGTTTATGGGAAATAACCACAATTAACAATCAATATCAATGTAAAAAGGTATTACTGGCCACTGGGAGCAACCCTAAAATTTGGAAGTTGATTGAAAACTTGGGCCACAAAATAGTTCCTCCTGTGCCATCTTTGTTCACATTTAATATCAAGGATGAGCGTATTTCAGGCATTCAAGGTGTTAGTACTCGTGCAAAAGTAGATGTGTTGCCAAAGGAAACCTTCAGCCCGGAAATCGCTTCGAAACAAAAAAGCAAGAAGGCAAAAAAAAACCTATTAAGCGCAGAAGGTCCATTATTGGTTACGCATTGGGGGTTAAGTGGCCCGGTCATATTAAAATTATCGGCATGGGGTGCTATTGTATTGAATTGTTTAGAATATAAATTTCAGATAAGTATTAATTGGTTGCCAGAGTATCATCAGGGATCTGTATTATCCTTGTTTATGGAAATAAAGGAAATTGAAGCAAAAAAAACAGTGTTAAGAACAAAAGCTGTTGAAATTCCTAAGCGGTTATGGGCCAATCTGGTAAAGGCATCAGGCATTGCCAAAGACGAAAAATGGGCCGATGTGACTAAAGAGAAATTACAAAATTTGGCAAATCAATTGACTAACGGCAAATTTATGGTCGAAGGCAAAAGTACCTTTAAAGAAGAATTTGTAACAGCAGGGGGCATAGACCTAAGAGAAATTAATTTTAAGACCTTTGAAAGCAAGATTCATAAGAATTTATTTTTTGCGGGAGAGGTTATTAATGTTGATGCCATTACTGGCGGATTCAATTTTCAAAATGCATGGACAGGAGGCTATATTGCCGCTCAGGGAATTACAAATAAAGGGTAGGACAATGATAACATACATTGCATTTTTAAGGGGGATAAATGTAGGCGGTCATAAGAAGATCAAAATGGCCGATTTACGGCTTCTTCTTGAAGGGTTGGGATATAAGGAAGTATTGACCTATATACAAAGCGGTAATGTCATTTTCAATTCATTGGAGGAAGAAAGAGATAAACTCGAAAATCAAATTTCACAAGCCATCAAAAACCACTATGGCTTTGAAGTGCCCGTTTTGGTTAAGACCAGAACCGAAATCAACAAAATCTTGGACATTAATCCATATAACGACCCTGATGATCTTGCCAGTAATAAAATCTATTTTGTTTTATTGAAAAAAGTGCCAAAGAATGAGGATATAGAAGCTACATCAGCAATAATTTTTGAAAATGAAAAATTCATTATCACTCCAGAATGTGTTTTTATACGATATGATTTGGGTGCTGGAAAAGCTAAATGCGGCATCAATTTTTTTGAATCTAAACTTAAGGTCGCTGCAACATCCCGGAATTATAGGACCATGACCAAGTTATTACAACTATCGTCTCATTAATTCAACTCCCATATTTTATAATTCAAAGCTGTCGCAAAGCAAACCCATAGAAAATAGGGTACAAGTAACCAAGCAGCGGTTTTGCTTACGATTCTAAACCAGCGTATGGTCAAAACAAGTAAAATGAGCAAGGAAATTATGACAACAAGTCCCCAAAACGGTTCTTTAAGACCAAAGAAAACAATGCTCCATGAGGCATTAAAAAGTAATTGAAATCCAAAATGATATAGAGCGGTTTTGACCCATAAATGGTGAAAACCTTTCGACCAAACCAGACCAGCGGCAACCCCCATCATAATATAAAGCAAGGTCCATACTGGGGCGAACACCCAATTAGGAGGGTTAAAACTGGGTTTGTTCAAAGTCACGAACCAATCATTGACCGAGCTCTGCGTGGCGAAACTGGATAGAAAGCCAATGACAAGACATACACTTACAGCAATAGCGA
>CAZYQR010000330.1:0-3359 GCA_964649755.1 uncultured Maribacter sp.
ATTGGAAATAGTGGGTCATCCGAAATTAAAACCTTATGAATTTTATGAGGACCACTTAAAAAAAGTTTTGAATACGATACAATTGCCAGGTGTTGCATTCAGACCTATAACCTTTTTACCAACTTTTCAAAAACAGGTCGATAGCGTTTGTGGTGGCTTGCAAATGCACATCACAGATAAGAAAATCTGTCAACCTTGGAGGGCTGGTCAAGTGGTAATGAGGGAATTGTATAAATACTTAGGAAGTGATTTTAAATGGAAAAAACCTCCGTATGAATATAATTATACCCATATGCCGATTGATATCATTAACGGGACAGATAAACTAAGACTCTGGGTTGAAAATAATGGGGATATGACAGTATTGGATGCTTTTGAGGATTTTTATACGTATAAAAATCAGTTGGCAAGAGTTATATTGTATTCCTAAAATTCAGATTTTCGTGGTTTGCCAAATCAAGTTAGTTAAACTGCCTTCTGCACCACTTCAAAGACCTTATTGCCATCGCATTTGAGCGTTTTGGATGGATATTTTAAGATAAGCGCATAATCATGGGTGGCCATTAGAATTGTTCTTCCCGATTGGTTGATTTCTTGAAGTACTTTCATAACCTCTACACTGGTCTGCGGGTCAAGATTTCCAGTAGGCTCATCGGCTAAAATCAATTCAGGGTCGTTAAGAAGGGCGCGCGCAATCGCTATTCTTTGTTGTTCCCCTCCTGAAAGTTCGTGCGGAAACTTGAATCCTTTGGTTTTCATGCCCACTTTATCAAGCACATCGGCTATCTGGGCATTCATTTTACTTTGGTCTTTCCAGCCAGTTGCCTTAAGTACAAATTGAAGATTGTTGTTTATATTTCGGTCCGGTAGTAATTTAAAATCCTGGAATACGATACCTAATTTTCGCCTTAAAAAGGGGATGTCTTTTTCTTGGAGTGTCTTTAGATCAAACCCGACTATTGCACCTTCCCCGTGCCTTAAAGGTAAATCGCCATAAAGTGTTTTCATAAAACTGCTTTTGCCACTGCCTGTTTTGCCAATCAAGTAAACGAATTCACCTTTTTTTATATCTAAACTTACTTCGTTCAAAACCATGCTTTCCTTTTGGAAAACACCAACATCTTTCAATTCTAAAATAGATTCGGACATATTCTTTTTGTTGATATAAAAGTAATAAGTTCTATGCGAATTCAAAGGTAGCCCAAGTAAAATATTTTTCTTTGTTAGCGATACAAAAATGTGTTAAGGATATACTTAGGTGCGATATTTGTCGTTATTCTTTGTAATTGCAAATATTACCTTGCGTTTTGCCGCAAGGGTACCCTAAATGTCATTCCCGCGAAAGCGGGAAACTTAAAATAAAGAATTAAAATTCTTTATTGCACGGAATTTTTAAATAGTTAGAACACTATGCTTAGAAAAATCACCGCTTTTATTCCCATTTTCATGGGAATTATTTGGATAGCGACCGCCCAAGAAACCAAAATCTACACCCACGAAAAAAAAGATTATCAAGATGCCTTGGCGCTTTACAATAATGAGCAATACCAAGCAGCCCAGACAATTTTTGAAAAGGTCAAATTAACTACCAAGGATTATGAGACCGAAGCCAATAGCGCCTATTATGCTGCGAATGCTGCTGTACGGTTAAATCAGTTGGGCGCAGATAGATTGATGGAGGATTTTGTTGAAAGGTATCCTACTTCTACCAAGAGAAACTCTGCTTATTCCGATGTGGCGGACTATTATTTCGAAACAGGAAAATATCCTTACGCTTTAAAATGGTATAATAAGGTAGATCAAAGTGCGCTGCCTCGCAATGAAATGGATAAGTTTAATTTCAACTATGGCTATTCATTGTTTTCTTCGAAAAAGACCAAAGAAGCCGAAAGGTATTTGGGTAAGGTGACAAATTCACCTGTTTATGGTTCCCAAGCAAAATACTATTTGGGCTATATCGCATATCAGCAAGATGACTACGAGGGAGCGAACGAGCGCTTTGACCAAATTACCGACCCTGAGGTTTTGGAAGAAAAATTATCGTACTACCAAGCCGATATGAATTTTAAATTGGGCAAATTTGAAGAAGCCATAGCACTCGCCAAAAAGCAATTGCCAAAGTCTGATAGAAAGGAAGTTTCCGAACTAAATAAAATTATTGGGGAGAGTTATTTTAACCTTAAACAATACGCAAATGCAATTCCATATTTAGAAGAATACAAGGGTAAAAGGGGCAAATGGAGTAATGCTGATTACTACCTGTTAGGCTATTGTTTTTATAAACAAGGCGATTTTGCCAACGCAATACAACAATTCAATAAAATTATTGGTGGCACGAACAGTGTTTCACAAAATGCATATTACCATTTAGCCGAATGTTATTTGAATTTGGATAAAAAACAAGAAGCCTTGAATGCTTTTCGAAATGCTTCCCAAATGGATTTCTCTACTGAAATACAGAAAGATGCATATTTAAATTATGCACGTTTGAGCTATGAAATCGGGAATGCCTATGAACCTGTACCGCAAGTAATAGCAGGCTATTTGGAACAATACCCCAATGACAGCCATGCCCTTGAAATGCAAGAGTTACTGGTGGATTCCTATATAACATCAAAGAATTTTAGAGGAGCCATGGAGTTGTTGGAAAAAAATCGCAACTATGCTAGTAAAACTACCTATCAAAAAGTGGCTTTTTACAGAGGGGTAGAACTATTTATTGATGGAGACTATGGTGGAGCATCAGAAAGTTTTACTAAATCTTTAGGTAGTGCTGAAGATGCACTATTTAAGGCTAGGGCTAATTATTGGAATGCAGAATCAGTATATATGCTAAACCGATTTGAAGAGGCCTTGGCGAGTTATACTGATTTTAAACAAAATTCAAGCGCAAGACTCACGGAAGAATTTAAAGACGTGGATTATAATTTGGCATACACCCATTTTAAACTGAGGGATTATGGCGAGGCAATTACGTACTTCAACAGTTTTTCAAAATCCGGTACTGTGGATCGGGAAAAATTGAATGACAGTTATTTGCGTTTGGGCGATAGTTATTTCGTCACCAGTAAATATTGGCCAGCCATAGAAACCTATAATAAGGCTTTGGCGCTTTCAGGTCCAGAAAAAGACTATGCCGCTTTTCAAAAAGCCCTGAGTTATGGCTTTGTTGGAAAAAGTGCTTCGAAGATTGATGAGCTTGATAAGTTTGTTTCTCGTTATCCTAAGTCCACATTAAAAGATGATGCGCTTTTCATCCTTGTTATTCCGTGATAATTTGTGTGTGGAAAAATCCACTTTCAGGGGAATACTGCTCAATGGTCCACCCGGCTCGGCATAACCGTCCAGTTCATCTTCAT
>CAZYQR010000331.1:0-3355 GCA_964649755.1 uncultured Maribacter sp.
CTTTGTTGTACGCTGGCTATTGTTTATTAGCATATTTTTATGTCCTTTCAACCCAAATAGGGCTTGACCATGCCAGCGCTTTATTTTTCTGAGTAGCACGCACATAATAATACAAAACCTCATCTTCATCCTTGTAATTGATATCGGAATAGGTTTGTTCAAACTTAAGAGTATTGTCATCTACATTAAATGTATGTACCACTTTACTGTTTCTAAGTATTTCAACTTTTTCTAACGGGTACTGCCCAAAGACTTCTATTTCTATTGTAGGAACTTTATTTGACTTACTTGTAGTGCCCACTGTAGCTCCATTTAGTTTGGTATCAATAAACATCTTGTCCCCTGTTGTTCCAAAGGTGCGCCTGTTTTGCAAAGCTTCTACAATACCTGCACGGCTGACTTCTTTTACCCAAAGAGCTGCCACGCCAATCCCCATACTGTTGTGGTCTCCACTGGCTATGAATCCCATTTTGTATTTTTTAGTTTTTAAAGCATAATCGATATATGCATGTTTGTGATGAGTAGGTGTGTGTCTGCTTAAGTTTCTTTCTCTGGGGCAATCTGGGTACTCATTATTACCTCTGCATTGGAAAACCTCAACTGTTGTAACATATTTGGGATCAGTAACCTTCCAATCTGTGGGATGTACTTTATCAGCCGAATGATGCGGTATGGTAACGCATTTAATTTCTTTTTCATCCAACATTTTCCACAACATGGGAGCCGTTTCTGTTTCCGGTGTTCGAGGACAGTATATTTCGTGCTTGTTGCGAACGTATTTTTGGGCATCTTCTGTGCTGGCAAAAATGATATTATAATGACCGGCACCATGTTGGATATCATCCAAACTTGGATCTGATTGAAGTGTCCATTCAATGGCAGGGATTGCTACAAATTTTTCAGATTCATTATAAAAATTAGCCAACCTAATATTTTGCCTCCATTGGAGCTCGGTTGTACTGCCTGCATGGTCAGTCATTCCGAAAAAATCGTACCCTTCAGAAAACATACCAAATCTATAATCATCATGTATTGTGCCATCTGTACCAGCTGGCCAGCAATCTGAGCTGTTTGAATGCTCATGAAGGTTTCCATAGATCAGTGTATAGGTTTCACCCTCTATGGTCATTTTCCGTCTCTCTAATTTGGGATGACCACTAAGCGTACTAATGGTTTGCTCATTAGGGGAAAATTCTTCAACCTGAGTTTCAACGAATGCTATGGGCTTGTATTTCTTTGATATTTCTGGAGCAGTAAATTGCATTACATTCAGTTCTGTCAAACGTGATCGTGTGATGCCTTCAGATTTTACTGGCTCATAGTTTTGAAAGGTATTTTCATTATTTGTAGAAAGCCAGAGATTGCCTTTTTTATCAAAAGCTATAGCAGGGGCAATCATCGAACCCTTAATTTTTGTTTCAAACAAGGTAGTTGGCTCTTGCCAGCCATTTTGAAGATCTAACCAGGACATACGGTATTTCCAGCCAGCATTTGAAAAAGTACCACCGCTGTGGGTTGATAAATACAAATTCCCGTTCGTGTCTTTGATAAAAGTAGGTTTGTGGTCATTTTCCCCATTAAACAACCATTTTCCTTTGTTTTCTACCTCAACCATTTTACCTTTTTGAAAGGATACAATGGCACAGCAACGGTCTCCGGTATAATTATCACCATCTTCCAAACGGGAGGTATTTCGATTATTTTCGTAACTGATCCACAAATTATCCTGAGCATCAAAAGCCAGCGCAGGTCTGGCATTGATGTTTACTCGATCTTTATGGCCACCGCCAATTGCCACTGGCACAGTTTCTTTTATGTTCAATGTTCCACCATCTAAAATGGTCATTTCTATGCTTTGATGAAATCCTTCAGTCAATCCATAGGCAATATAAAGATTTCCATTTTTTGCTTCTGCCAAGCATGGGTCGAAACAACTGTTTTTATCTTTATCAATAACTATTGGCTCAGACCACTGACCATTTTCATATTTACTTATATAGATGGAAAGAACTCCATTAGACATGTTTTCCCAGGCAATCCAACTTCTATTTTTATTTGGAGCAATCAGTACTGGATTGATAGATTTTCCTTTTACCACTGGGAATGTATGAGGTTCTCCAAAACCATTTTCATTCATTTGTGAAGCATTGATAATCCAGTCATCCCCTTTTATTTCCGTCCAGCCTACTATTGGTTTACCACCTATTGCACATGCAGAAACCGGGGCTTCATATTGTCCAGTTGACTTTGTTACAGGATCAATTTCCGTCCAGATTTTACCATCGAAGTGAAAGGCAGATATAGTTTCATCATTTGCAGGGAACTCAAACCTCCTAAGCGCATGCATCCACATTTTACCACTTCCGTCTGTTACCAGTGAAGGGTATTCTTCCTGCTCGTTATCAAACCCCTTCAACATCAGCTTTTCATTCAGAGAAAGTGCCTTTTTCTTTGGATCTACCGAACATGCCGCCATAGGCATTGTTGATAATGCAATTGAGGCCAAAGCGGCTGCTTTAATAAATTCTCTTCTCTCTATTTTCTTCATATGACCTCTTTTAAAAATACTTTATAAACTTCTCAGTATGAAGTTTAAATTTTTTTTAGTTGAATCTGGTTAATTAGCATTACCGCTAAATCGAGTTCTGAATATTTGAATGATTCTTTTCATTTAGCTTCCGTACAACGGTAAATTGTATGAGTATTGGCAGATTGCGCCGCACTTTACTGTCAAACCAAGATAAAGTTTGAACGGATTACAGACCTTGATATTTAGCACTTTCCCTGCCATTACTTATACAAAATGTTATGGTGAGTTTTCTTCTAATTTGTAATATCTCACATAATCAAAAATGGCACGATTAGGTAATTTTTCATCTTCTACAGCTTTGGTCCCCCCTAAATGAGATGCTATACAGGTTAGCCAAATATTAACAGACCCTTTTGGAAATGCAGAAATATCAAGGGTTTTAACTTCTTTTCCATTCATATAGTATTTCACTTGAGTGGAAGTGTACTCGCAAGCAACAATAATAAATTCCTTACTGATATTGGGTTTAGGCACATGTTGACCAAATACACTTACATGTCCATTCAACCACTTATGAAAAGCAATTTCATAACCATCTTTGGATTTTGAATCATTCTCAAGAATGTCGATTTCAATTTCAGTAGCAGAAGGATTTGTATTTCCAAGTCGATTATGTTTCATAAGCCAAAAGGAAGTATGCCACCCTTCTCCTTTAGGTATTTTCAAACGAGCTTCATAGTATCCATATTTAAGAGTGTCATTAGAAATTATTCCTGCTCCAGTATAATCTTTATCAAGTGATTTTTCTTTTTTAAGATTCAAATA
>CAZYQR010000332.1:0-3315 GCA_964649755.1 uncultured Maribacter sp.
GATTATTTTGATTACAGCAGAATTCTTACCAAAGGTTTTGTTTCAAATCTATGCTAATAGCTTATTAAAGGCACTTGCTGTTCCCGCCTATTTCTTTTATATGTTGTTTTCGATTATTTCAGAGTTCATAATAAAAGTATCTGATTTTATCTTAAAAACATTTTTTAAGACTGATGGGGACGAAACCCAACTGGCGTTTAGTAAAGTAGAACTGGGCGATTATATTTTAGAACAATTAGAAACTGTTGAAGAGGAAGATGAGGTTGATTCTGAAATACAGATTTTTCAAAATGCCCTTGAATTTTCTGCCGTTAAGGCTCGTGAGGTGATGGTGCCCAGAACTGAGATCACAGCAGTTGAACTACATGAAAATCCAAAGAATCTAGCCAAGTTATTTACAGAAACAGGGTATTCCAAAATACTGATTTATAAAGATACGATTGATAATATTATCGGCTATGTACATTCGTATGAACTATTTAAAAACCCCAAAACCATAAAGAGTATACTTAGACCCGTTGAGTTTGTGCCCGAAACAATGCTCATACAGGATATATTGAACGTATTGACCAAGAAAAGAAAAAGCATTGCTGTTGTTTTGGATGAATATGGAGGAACTTCAGGTATTATGACCGTTGAGGACATTGTTGAAGAACTTTTCGGGGAAATTGAAGATGAACACGATTCCACTGATTTGCTTGAAGAGCAACTTAAAAAAAATAGCTATAAATTTTCTGCTCGTCTTGAGGTTGATTATGTGAATGAGAACTACAAATTAGCGCTTCCGGCAAACGATGAGTACGAAACTTTAGGAGGACTTATAGTTAACGAAACAGGGGAAATACCTGAGCAAAACACCGAAATCAAAATCGACAATTTTGTATTTACGATTTTAGAAGTTTCAAACACCAAGATAGATTTAGTGAGACTCCAGGTCTTGGATAATGACTAAGCCTTTCAGAACCTTATTTTAGAGCCATTTTACTTTTTATTATTACAAAAGAAAATGGTAATTTCGCAAACTGATTTTAAACATTCCATATAATGGCGATTTTAGAGAATATAAGAAAGAGAACCACCGTATTGATATTGATTATTGGATTAGCGCTTTTCGCGTTTGTGATATCCGGGGTATTTACCAGCAATGATTTAGGCGGAGGTAAAATAGGTTCTTCAGTGGCAGAGATTAATGGAAATGAAATCTCCATAGATGCTTTTAGGAGAAAAGTGGAGACTGCCTCTAACAGGTTTGGTCCATCGGCCTCATCAATGCAGGTTGTAAATCAGGTTTGGGACCAGGAGGTTAGGAATTCGATTTTAAGCCAACAATTTGAAGATTTGGGAATTGATATCGAGAGAGACCAAATAATGAACTACATCAAAACTATACCTTCTTATAGTCAGAATCCACAGTTTATGAATGAAAGTGGTGTCTTTGATGAGAACAAATTCAGGGATTTCATTGCAGATCTTAAGGTAAATAGTCCATCTCAATATAACTTATGGTTGCAAGACGAACAATCCATAATACAAAATGCCAAACAACAGACTTATTTCAATTTGGTAAAGGCGGGTGTTGGCGCAACCTTAAAAGAGGGAGAATTGGATTATAAGTTGGCCAATGATAAAGTGGATATTAAATATGTGCGTTTACCTTATAATGCTGTATCTGATAGTACGCTTAACATAACCAAGAGCGAAATACAATCTTATATCAATAGCCATAAAGAAGATTTTAAGCAAGAAGAAGCCAGGGATATTCAATATGTATATTTTGAGGAAAAGGCATCTGCTGATGATGAAAAAGCGGTAAAGGAAGCTACTTCAAAATTATTGGGAGACACTGTTGAGTATTTGGAGGATAAAGATACCATGGATACTATTCAAGGATTCAAAAACACATCTGATATAATTGCTTTCCTCGATAGGAATTCTGATTTAAAGTTTGATACCATCTATAAGGCGAAAAGAGATTTATCCACAATATTCGCTGATACTTTAGTAACTCTAAAAGTTGGGGAGGCCTATGGTCCATATCGTGACGGCAACTATTTTAAGGTATCTAAAATGGTAAACAAAAAAGCCAATGGGACTTCTAAAGCGAGCCATATTTTAATTTCTTGGATAGGCGCTGAAAGGGCTGGAGCCAATATTACAAGGACTAAAGAAGAAGCCGAAGTTAAAGCTAAAGAACTTTTGGCAGATGCAAAAAAAGAAGATGCAGTTTTTGTTCAATTAGCACGTGATAATTCTGATGGGCCTTCTGCACCAAACGGGGGAGATTTAGGATACTTCCAAGAAGGAGCAATGGTAGCTGAATTCAACGATTTTGTATTTGGCAATACAACTGGAACTATTGACCTTGTTGAAACAGCATTGGGCTATCATATCGTTAAGATAGATGACAAAGAAGATATTTATCAAATAGCCACATTGGCCAGGGAGATTGAACCCTCAGAAAACACGATCAATACGTTATTCACGAATGCTACGAAATTTGAAATGGAGTCTATTTCAGGGGAAAAGGCCTTTACCGATTTGGCTAAGGAAAGTGAGTATACTGTACGTCCTGTAAATAAGTTAAAGGCAATGGATGAGAATTTACCAGGACTTACCAGTCAGCGAGGAATTGTGCAATGGGCATTTAAAAATGACACGGAAGTTGGCGATATAAAAAGGTTTAGTGTAAAGAATGGTTATGCGATAGTTCAAATGACAGCTGCATATGAAGAAGGGTTGAGAACTGTTGAGGACGCATCTACAACAGTATTGCCTATTTTAAGAAAAGAAAGAAAGGCTGCGCAATTGATCAGTGCCAATAAAGGAAAGTCAATTGAGGATATTGCAAAGGATAATAGTGTTACTGTTTCCAATGCATCTGCACTATCAGTTAAATCACCCACTATTCCTGGAGCTGGTCGTGAACCCGCTGTAGTAGGTACTGCGTTTGCAATGAACGTCGGGGATACATCCGGACTCTTAGAAGGTGAAAGTGGTGTTTTCCTTATTTCTGTTACAAAAAAGGAGGAAGCTCCAAAATTGGATAATTACAGCACTTTTGCCAACACGCTTAAGACAACAAATGCCAACAAAGTAAATACTGCGGTTTATAACGCCTTGAAAGAAGCTTCTGAAATAGAAGACAATAGAACTATATATTACTAAGAAAAAAGTAGTGAAAAAAGACATAAAGTCCTGATGATATCATCAGGACTTTTTTTATAAGATCATTTCTGAATAAGGGATGATTGTATTGTAACCCTTTTGTTTAAAATAGGCCATTGAGGCCTTGTCTCCGGTCACTAGAATAAAATC
>CAZYQR010000333.1:0-3303 GCA_964649755.1 uncultured Maribacter sp.
AATCTATTTAAAAATCAATTGATTTTCTTGTTACTATGCGTATGGCCCAGCTAGAAAAGCTATTGGGATCCCTTAAATTACTAATCTTATACATGATAATACCCCAACAATCCTGCACCACATCTTTGGATGCATCCAAATCACTTAGGTACCAATTGGCGTGACTACAGAATCTATTATGATGCCGTTTGACCAGCATTCCCAAAGCCTTCTTATCTCCAGCTTGATATTGCAACACCAATAATGCATCAAAAATTTTATTAGAGGTCATTAATTGCTTGTTCTATACTAAAGACGGTTAAGTTCTAAAAAGGTTCAATTTTTTAGGGATTTTTTATATTATTCCTTCTAAAGATAGCTGTAATAAATGCAAACCTATTAGTACTTTTGCGCCATGCGTAAAAAGAACAGGAGACAAGTATTCGAAAAGGTTGAAGTAATCGATGCCGGGGCAAAAGGCAAAACCATTGGCAAAGCCCCTGACGGTCGGGTGATATTTATGACCAACACCGTCCCCGGTGATGTTGTAGATGTACAAACCACCAAAAAGCGAAAAGCTTATTTTGAAGGTAGCGCCATAAATTTCCATTCGTATTCAGATAAACGCGTAGATCCACGATGTGAACATTTTGGGGTTTGTGGTGGTTGTAAATGGCAAAATATGGGTTATGAGCATCAATTGTTTTATAAACAGAAAGAAGTTGAAAACAACCTGCGCCGCATAGGACATTTAGACTTACCGGAGTTAAGCCCTATCTTAGGTTCCAAGGAGCAGTACTTCTATAGAAATAAAATGGAATTTTCGTTTTCTGATAGCCGATGGTTAACATTGGAAGAAATACAATCTGAAATCGAAATAAAGGAAAAAAATGCATTGGGATTTCATATTCCAGGAATGTGGGACAAGATATTGGACATAAAAAAATGCCATCTCCAAGCAGACCCATCAAATGCCATTCGTTTGGAAGTCAAGGATTTTGCTGTAAAAAACAACATTTCTTTCTTTAATCCCCGCAACCAATACGGGATGCTTCGTACACTAATGATACGTACAACTTCTACGGGGGAGGTTATGGTATTAATCCAATTTTTTGAGGAAGACAAGGAAAAAAGAGAGCTTTTGTTGAATCATCTGACCGAAAGTTTTCCCGAGATTACATCTTTGCAATTTGTTATCAATAAAAAACAAAACGATACCATTTATGACCAAGAGATAATCTGTTTTGCTGGGCGTGATCATATCATTGAAGAAATGGAGGAACTGCAATTTAAAATCAATGCCAAATCTTTTTACCAAACAAATTCTGAGCAAGCTTATAAGCTTTACAAAGTTGCTCGAGAATTTGCCGGCCTTACAGGAAGGGAACTGGTTTATGACCTCTATACAGGTACTGGAACCATTGCACAATTTATTTCTAAAAACGCAAAAAAGGTTATCGGGATCGAATCAGTGCCAGAAGCCATTGAAGACGCTAAATCAAATGCAGCGAACAACAAGATTGAAAATGTTGATTTTTTTGTGGGCGATATGAAAAACGTATTCAACAAAGATTTCATCGAAACACATGGGACTCCTGATGTTATTATTACCGACCCACCACGCGATGGCATGCATAAGAATGTGGTTCAACAAATATTGAATATAGCCCCAAAAAAGGTAGTTTATGTAAGTTGTAATAGTGCCACTCAAGCTCGGGATTTGGAATTGATGAAACATTTATATAAGGTGACCAAAGTACAAGCGGTTGATATGTTTCCGCAAACACATCACGTAGAAAATGTTGTACTTTTGGAAAAGTTATTGCTACATGAATAAATTTAAAATTTCATTTATCATTTTATTAGGTATCATTTTTTTCTCAGCCTGTGAGAAAGATGACATCTGCGTTGATGGGGGTACACCTCTATTAGTGATTCGGTTTTATGATGAAACCGACACTACAAGCACTAAAAACGTTACAAATTTAAGAGTTGTTGGTTTGGACCAAACAACAACAGTAAATACTTTTAGTGACAGATCTTCGGCCGACTCCTTGGCAGTTCCTCTAAGACCTGATACTACTAGTACCACATACTTACTAATTGCCAATTCAGCAGATGAGGATGAAGTCGAAATTGGAAATACGGATACCTTGACCATTAATCATGAAACCAAAGAGGTATTTATTTCAAGGGCCTGTGGGTTTATCGCAAATTATGAAAATCTAGCTCCGAGCCTTGATACAGACACAGATAATTGGATAAAAAATATTGAAGTTATATTGTCAACAGTTGAAAACTCAGAAACAGCCCATGTTAAAATATACCATTAGCATACTATTTCTATTGTGCTTCTTTAATGGATGGGCGCAAGATGATACAATTAATCTTCAACCTCAGGATACAGTTGTACAAAAGCAGACTTATGGGCTAAGAGTCGGGGTCGACCTTAGCCGTATTATAATATCACAAACCAGCGAGGATTACAGTGGTTTTGAGATTGTGGGAGATTATCGTTTAAAACAAAAACTCTATATAGCTGGTGAGTTGGGGGACGAAAAGAAAACCAAACAGGAAGATCTTTATAATTTCACTACTTCTGGAAGCTATTTAAAGTTGGGTATAGATTATAATACCTATGAGAATTGGTATGGAATGAACAATTCAATTTTCATTGGAGGTAGATACGCCTTTAGTAGTTTTAGCCAAACACTGAACAACTTTCAATATTTTGACAGCAATAGATACTGGAATCCTGATTCATTTCCCAATGGTTCAACTGAAGCACGTGAATTTGATGGTTTAACCGCCTCCTGGTTAGAATTTGTGTTTGGATTGAAAGCTGAGTTGTTTACCAATCTTTATTTAGGAGGAAGTATTCGTCTAGGTTTTTTAGTGAATAATAAAGAGGTAGAAGAATTTCCAAACCTTTTCATTCCCGGTTTTAATAAGGTAACCGATGACAGTAAATTTGGTGTGGGATATAATTATTCGCTTACTTATTTGATTCCTTTGTATAAAAAAGGGCCTAAGAAGAATAAGGGGGAAATCGAAAACGAAAATGAACAATAATTAGATTTCTCGAAATCCTTTAATGAAAATCCATTTCATTAAAATCTTGCTACTACCATCTACTTCAACTACCGCAAACTTTGGGGCTAATATGCTTGCAATAATGGCTGCTCCCAATACCAGGTACAATCGGTCTATGGTTAAAACATATCCAAACCCAATTCTTGCGACAAGGAACAAAATTGCAAACCCCAAAAAGTTCAGTAAAATAGCTTTTATTTTAGGCCTCATAACTTAGGTTCTATTTCGAAA
>CAZYQR010000334.1:0-3296 GCA_964649755.1 uncultured Maribacter sp.
TGCATAACTAAAGATGGTACGGTTGAGTCTGAACTAGTTGGCGTATTATCTGAACATGATATTGTTGTTTCGCACAGTAATAATCCATCATTCTTGATTAAGGAAATCAAAAGAGCCCAAAATTCTGAAAAACTCAAGGATGTTCGTCAAAAGGCCCAAGGACTTATGCATCGTTATCTTGATCAGCATATACCGGTGTTTTTTGTCTCTAAAATTGTTTCAGCAATAAATGAGTCCATATGCCAAAAGGCTATTGAGCTTTCAATGGTAGAATTGGATCAAGCCGCACCTGTTTCATTCTCATGGCTCTCTTTAGGAAGTCAGGGTAGGAGGGAACAATTACTGATGACAGATCAAGACAATGCGTTGGTTTTTGCTGATGTTCCAGTTGGGATATACGAGGATACCAAATCCTATTTTCTAAAGCTGGCAACCTTGGTGACTGAAAAATTAAATGATGTGGGTTTTAAAATGTGCCCAGCTGAAATGATGGCGAGCAACCCCGAATGGTGCTTGTCACTGAGTGAATGGAAGGCACAGTTCAATGATTGGATTACAAACCCTGATGAGGATAAAATAATGCTTTCCACAATTTTCTTTGACTACGATAAGGTTTATGGCGATAGCGAACTTGTTGGTCAAATATCTGATAGTATTTTTCAATCGATTGATAGTTATGAAATATTCATAAATTTTTTAGCATTGAATGCGATGAAAAATCCACCACCTTTAAGTTTCTTTAGGCAATTTCTTGTTGAACATGGAGGTGAACACAAAGATATGTTCGACATTAAAGCCCGAGCTTTAATGCCCTTGGTCGATGCCGCTAGATTATTGGTTCTTTCAAAAAACATAAAAGATTATAATAATACAATCCTTAGATTCCAAAAACTTGCAGACCTGGAACCACAAAATATAGACCTTTACAATGCATGTATTGACGCCTTCAAAATCCTATTGCGATTCAGAACAATGGAGGGCTTAAGACTTGGTGATTCCGGTAGATTTATTGATCTTAAATCCTTGAGTAAATTAGATCGTTTAAAGCTGAAAGGATGCTTTGGACCAATACGGGATATTCAGGAGCTTATAAAAGTGCGCTTTAAACTTTCACAATTGATGTAATATGTTCAATAGGATATTCAATAGAAATCTACCTAATTATTGGAATAATTATATCAAGTATTTCAAAACAAAGAAACAAAAGGAAATATCGACGACAAGGTTTGTTGTTTTCGATACCGAAACTACTGGTTTGGATGTTGTAAATGACAGAATTTTATCAATAGGCGCCATAGCCATTAATAATGTTAAAATGAATGTTGGTGATAGTATAGAACTGTATGTAAAACAAGATGTTTTCAAAGCAGATACCGTTAAGATACATGGTATATTGAAAGAAGGGAAAATCGTCAAAGAATCTGAGGAAGAAGCGATAATTGCATTTTTGGACTATATAAAAGATGGAATTTTAGTTGCTCATCATGCTGCTTTTGACGTGGCGATGATAAATAGAGGTTTGGCAAGAATGGGTTTACCTAAACTAAAGAACAAAGTACTTGATACTGGCATATTATTTAGGAAAACCAATCTTTGTGAGCATAAGGAAAAGCACTACTCCCTTGACCAACTATGTGATACTTTCAATCTTAAAAAACATGACCGTCATACCGCTTCTGGCGATGCTTTTTTAACAGGATTGATATTTCTAAAAACCATATCCAACTTAAAAAATGAAAGAAATTTAAAATTGAAAGACCTCTTTTTCAATTCGGATAAAAGGGGGTTATTGTAGTTTACTTGAATTCAGTAAATTTAACTTGGATTAAAAACTATACCGCTTGAAGAATCGCGTTGAGCCCCTGTAACAGAGCTTAAAACATTGATTTTCTTTTCTATTCTCAATACACCCATTAATGCAAAAACCAGAGCCTCTTTGTTTTCAATAAGCTTTTTAGACGGTACAACAACTTCAATGTTTGTCCCTAATTTATCCTTTAAGGTATCAATAAGGAAATCATTTAACGCACCACCACCGGTTACCAATAAAGTCGACTTTGTATCGTTGGCATTTGCTTTAATCTGAATGGCAATTTGTTCACATAAATGATGGATTGAGGTATGTAGCAAATTTTCAATGGAATCTTCAGTTGTTTCAATAATCGGAACCACCTTTTGTGTAAACCATTCATAACCCGTAGATTTCGGAAAAGGTAATTTATAGTATTCCAAAGCATTCAGTTGATGAAGCATTGATGAATTTATTTTACCGGTACTGGCTAATTTACCTCCTTTGTCGTATTTTAAATCTATCTTTTGTGTAATGTGATTCAAAATCATATTAGCCAACCCAATGTCAAAGGCAATGCGTTTATCATTTTTATCAAATGAAATGTTACTGATTCCGCCAAGGTTTAAACAGAAATCGTAATTACCAAAAAACAACTGATCCCCAATCGGGACTAAAGGCGCTCCCTGACCACCTAGGGCAACATCATTTGTGCGAAAATCGCATACAACTTTGCACGCGCTTTCATTGGCTAAATGTTGTCCGGATCCTATTTGGTAGGTAAGTCCATTTTTAGGCTGATGATGTGTGGTATGTCCGTGACTGGCAATAAAATCAATATGCAAATCATTTTCTTTAATGAATATTTTTACCTGCTCTCCAAGCCATTGACCATAAGTATTGTTAAAGATTAAAAGTTCATCGGCAGTAAGAAAAATCGATTTCTTCAATTTTTCTTTCATCTCTAAGGTGTAATCCACACTTTTAGTATGTTCTATACCATACGCCCATCGGTCCAATGTTTTAGTTATATGGCAATAAGCTAGATCAAGCCCATCTAAAGAGGTGCCGGACATTAATCCTATAACTTTATATGTTTTCATTGTCAAAATGGGGTTTCATGTGGTTCAAGAATAATAATGATGAAAGTTTATTAGATTCGTTTTCAATGTAAAAACAATGTGATTCTTTTTTTGACCAAATACTTTTTTTATTTTGCCTTAATCTCAGCAATTCTAATCGATGAGATAAATTCTAAAGGATTTATATTATTAAGTTTTTACAAATTTATATTATTAATTTTTATCAAAAATGAGTATTTTTAATGAAAATTATTACAAGTCGTTAAATCGACTTATCTTAAGCATTTAAATTCCAAAATTATAGTTAGGAATAGTATCTAACTTTTATGAATGATTCTTGACCACTGTATAAATTGAAAACTATTTTATTAACCGATTATAAAGTAATACAATATGAGTAAGACTAAAAAAGAGAACTCTTTAAC
>CAZYQR010000335.1:0-3279 GCA_964649755.1 uncultured Maribacter sp.
ATAGCATCCATACCAAAAGTTTCAAGTTTTAATTTTGATAAATACTTACAAAGTACAGTAAATCAAAATAGTAACAACAAAAGTAAAGTTATCTTATATATTGATGAATTTACGAATTATATGGATATTGAGTTGGGTAAGGATGCTATTGAAGTACTCACAAAATTAGGGTATGAAGTGCAGCTTTTTTATGCTGAGAGCGGGCGTACTTACTTATCAAAAGGTTTTTTGAAGCAAGCACAAAAGCTGGCCTTGGAGAATATAGAGCAATTGAAACTATTTGCAGAACAGCATATACCTATACTCGGATTGGAGCCCTCGGCGGTTCTTTCCTTCAGGGATGAGTATAAAAGATTGGCTCCGAATACTGATACTATGGATGCTATTGCCGGCAACTCCTTTCTAATCGAAGAATTTTTAGCCAAAGAAATCGAAGCGGGGATTGTTACACCGGATAAATTCACAAAAGAGGCAAGAACAATCAAAATACATAATCATTGCCATCAAAAGGCATTGTCAAACCAAAAAGTAACTTTTGATATTCTCAATCTTCCGGAAAATTATTCGGTTTCCATCATTAGTTCCGGGTGTTGCGGAATGGCAGGATCCTTTGGTTATGAAAAGGAGCATTATGATATTAGCATGCAGATTGGCGAATTAAAGTTGTTTCCTGCGGTCCGAAAATGTGAAGAAAATGTAATTATTGCTGCAAATGGCACAAGCTGCAGACATCAAATAAAAGATGGGACTGGAAAAAGTGCTTTACATCCGATTTCCATACTGAAAAATGCATTACTTGATTGATTTTCGTATCTATCAATTAACATTTACCTTTGAGGCTAAGAAATTAATAGATAAATAATGGCAGGGAATACTTTTGGGAACCTTTTTAAATTATCCACTTTTGGAGAATCACATGGCGTTGCAATAGGTGGTGTTTTAGACGGATGCCCTCCGGGCATTGAATTAGACTTAGAAGCAATTCAAAATGAATTAAATCGACGTAAACCTGGTCAATCCGCTATAGTTACCCAACGCAAAGAACCAGATACTGTTGAATTCTTTTCGGGCATCTTTGAAGGTAAGACTTCAGGCACGCCAATAGGTTTTGCAATACATAATACCAATCAAAAGCCTGGAGATTACTCACATATTAAAGATTCTTACAGACCCTCACATGCCGATTATGTTTATGACCAAAAATATGGAGTTAGGGATTATCGTGGAGGCGGAAGAAGTTCAGCACGGGAAACCGCAAGTAGGGTAGTGGCCGGAGCAATTGCCAAACAATTCCTTTCCAATATAAAAATAAATGCTTTTGTTTCCCAAGTAGGGGATTTAAAGCTGGCCAAAGATTATAAGGACTTGGATTTTTCTTTGATTGAGTCAAACCCTGTACGTTGCCCTGATCCAGATACTGCTTCTAAAATGGAGAGCTATATCAAAGAAGTTCGCAAAGTAGGGGATACTATTGGTGGAATCATAACCTGCGTAATCCAGAATGTACCAATAGGTTTGGGAGAGCCTGTTTTTGATAAGCTACACGCCGAATTAGGCAAAGCTATGTTATCTATCAATGCGGTAAAAGGCTTTGAATATGGCAGTGGCTTTGAGGGTATAAAAATGAAAGGCAGTGAGCACAACGATCAATATAACCCGGACGGAAGTACAAAAACGAACTACAGTGGAGGTATTCAAGGTGGAATTAGCAATGGAATGGATATTTATTTCAATGTTGCTTTTAAACCAGTGGCCACGGTAATTCAACCCTATGATACCATAGATAAGGATGGTAATAAGGTTTCTACCAAAGGGAAAGGTCGTCATGATCCTTGCGTAGTCCCAAGAGCCGTTCCCATAGTGGAAGCTATGGCCGCTTTGGTTTTGGCCGATTATACCTTGCTCAACCGCACGATAAAGTTATAGTTGCGACCTTGCCCAATTTAATCCCAATTTGGTATCTTACCGATCTAAACTAATCATGAATGCGAAAACTTGAATTGCACTGGAAAATAATGATAGGCATGGTACTGGGTCTGATTTTCGGATTCGCCATGACCTTTCCCGAATGGGGGCGGGAATTTGTATCGGACTGGATCAACCCATGGGGTACCATTTTTGTTAAATTGTTGAAGCTCATTGCAATTCCTTTGATTCTTGCCTCCCTCATAAAAGGAATTTCAGATCTTAAGGATATATCGAAGTTTAAAAGAATTGGACTTAGAACTATTGGAATTTATGTATTTACCACTATAATTGCCATTACCATTGGCCTCGTGCTCGTAAATGTACTACAACCTGGGAATGGTATCTCCGAAGAGACTGTTACAAAGCTTGCCGAAACATATGCAACGGACAGCGGTGTAACCTCTAAACTGGACGAGGCATTAAAGCAAAAAGAAAGTGGTCCCTTGCAGTTTTTAGAAGATATGGTGCCCGATAATGCTATCAAGGCCATGAGTGAGAACGCATTGATGCTACAAGTCATCTTTTTTACAATTTTCATGGGCATATCAATGCTTTTGATTGGGGAGAAAAAGGCAAAACCGCTTAAAAAGTTCTTTGACGCCCTTAATGACGTCGTTCTTAAAATGGTCGACTTAATCATGTTGAGCGCTCCATATGCCGTATTCGCGCTATTGGCAAATGTAGTAGCATCCTCCGGAGATCCTGATTTATTGGTGGCGCTATTGAAATATGCGGGAGTGGTCGTTTTGGGCCTCTTTTTGATGATCGTTTTTTATACGGTCGTGGTTTCAACCTATACAAAGAAAAATCCGTTCTGGTTCTTAAAAGAAATAAGTCCAGCGCAATTATTGGCATTTTCGACAAGCTCAAGCGCTGCAACCTTACCCGTAACCATGGAAAGGGTAGAGGAACATATCGGAGTCGATAAGGAAGTCTCAAGTTTTGTCCTGCCCGTGGGTGCTACCATCAATATGGATGGTACCAGTCTTTACCAAGGGGTGGCTGCCGTTTTCGCAATGCAAGTATTATGGCCGGAAGGATTGGTTTTCAGCAATCAAATCATCATAGTCTTAACGGCGCTTTTGGCATCAATAGGTTCAGCCGCGGTTCCAGGGGCCGGTATGGTCATGTTGGTTATTGTATTGGAATCCATCGGTTTTCCTCCGGATTTATATCCTATAGCCTTGGCTTTGATTTTTGCGGTGGACCGGCCTTTGGATATGTGCCGTACGATTGTCAATGTTACTGGAGATGCAATGGTTGCCATGGTGGTTGCCAAGTCTGTTGGAAAATTAGGAGAGCCTCATGTTG
>CAZYQR010000336.1:0-3278 GCA_964649755.1 uncultured Maribacter sp.
TGTGTGTTAAAAGGCACTAAAATTCTTGTAATCAATGCATTAAGAAAAGAGGCACACCATTCTCATTTTAACTTGGAAGAGGCCCTTGATTTCATTGAAAAGGTAAAACCCGAAAAGGCCTATTTAACACACATTAGTCATCTTTTAGGGTTTCATAATGAAGTAGAAAAAGAACTACCAAAAAATGTACATTTAGCCTTTGACAATCTTCAAATAAACATATAATTTCAATTTTATGAAAAATAGAATCTTCCTTTATCTATTTGTTTTTGCGGCGTTGATTTGTCTCTTTATGGTCGTGAGTAATGGTAAAATGCAGAAAAACAAGGATGCTAAAATCCAAAATCTTCAAGCTAGTATTACAGGTTTAAAAGATTCGCTTCAAAATTCGGCGCTTAAAGTGTTGGATATGCAATACTTTTCATTGGAGAACAATGATGATGCCTTGGCTTATTATGACCATTTGGAATTGGAAGATCCAAGCCGTTATATATCCGATAAATTATTGGAAACCAATGAAGCCAAAGGTGATAACCCATTGATTCCATATGAAGGTATGGAGAGCGATTTTAAACTGAACAAGATAAAAATCCTAAATCATAAGTGGATAGTAGCAGACTTTTCCGATGGTAAGTTCTGGGGTGAATTATTGATTAAATACGAGTTAAAAGATGATATGGGGGTAGATTTTACCCTGATGGATCATCTCTTATATACCCGAAGCAATTAGAGCCTATCTTCCAACCATTTTTTAAAAGAATGAAAATTTTGGGGTGCTACGCCGTGGCCCACTGGGAATTCTTCATATACAAAATCAATACCCAAAGGTTTCAATATTTCCGGGGTTTTTTGAGCCCATTCAACGGGAATTACTTGATCTACTTGACCATGGGAAGCATAGATGCTAAGGTTGCGATGGTCTTTTTCCATGAAATTTTTACTGATAATATTTTTATTGACGTAGCCACTTAAAGCAACTACATTTTTGATTTTTTCTGGATATGAGAGCGCTACAGCATAACTAAGAATGGTACCTTGACTAAAGCCCAATAAGGAGATGCGATTGGTATCTAATCCGTAAGTATGACAAGCTTCATCTATAAATGTGATTATTTTTTCCCTTGACTCAATGGCTTGATCGTCGTCACTCCATTTTCCTTTTTCAGCATCAAAATTAATAGCATACCACGCATGGCCAAAGGGTTCCATAGGATAGGGAGCCCTAATTGAAATGATACAAAGTTCAGCCTGTAGCTCAGGAGCAAAAGAAAAGAGATCTTCTTCATTACTGCCATAACCATGAAACATAAACATAACGGGAGGTTTTCCTTCTTTCATAGAAGAAGGTTTGATAAGGTGGGTCAGGGAAAGAGGGGCAGTAGTCATATTATGAAATAAAAGTAAACCATTTTTGAAAATAAGAACCAATTGCTGGGACCATTTGTTTTTTATCACTTAGAGCACCTAAAAATCCATATATCCAAAGAATAAAATAACACAGATATAGACCATAAAGAGCATATTCACTAAACCATACACTTGAAAACAAGGCAAAACCATGAAACATTAAATGTAAGCCAAATGCCTGCCGTATATGAAATCGCGCAAAATCATTTTTTGGTTCCATGTTCATAGTAATTGCAATCAATGACCCAATAATGGTAAGATATGCTACTATAGCAGTTGTTTTTCCTTCTTTAACAGTATCCATTTAAAATAGGGGTTTTAATTATGGCGATTGGAATATTATGTACTATACTAAGACTAATTGATTGTTGTTTACAATACCGTAGACCTTTCCTTTTAAAGTTTCTCCCGTTGCCATACTGTTTTTTGAGGTAGAAAGAATGTTTTCCTTTTCAAAGATATATTCCCCATCGGGATTAAACAGCGTTAGGCAAGCCTTGGTGCCTTCAACAAGGTTATTCGATTCTAGATTATAACGTTCTTTTCCTTTTGTCAATAAAGCGATTGTTTTCTCAATATCGAATATTTGATTTAGGAGACCGAATGCGCTTTCCAATCCGATTGAGCCATAGGTCGCATTATCGAATTCAACACGCTTAAGTTCTATATTCAAAGGAATATGATCCGTAGTGACAAAATCAATAATACCATCATTTAAACCCTTTATAAGGGCTTTAACGTCTTTTCTAGTTCGTAAAGGCGGCATTACCTTATAAGTAGTGTCAAATTCTTCCAAAACTTCATCAGTAAAGCATAAATTATGAATAGCTACACTACAGCTGACATCCAATCCTTTTTTCTTGGCATCGGCAATAAGTTTAACTGAATTGGATGTGGATATTGTCGGGATGTGTAACTTTCCTCCGGTATATTCCAAAATAAAAAGATCACGAACTATTTGGAGTTCTTCAGCCAGAGCAGGAATACCTTTTAACCCTAACTTCGTTGAAACCGAACCTTCGTTGACTATTCCTTTACCAGCGATTTTAATATCCATAGGTTGGGAGTAAACGAGTCCGTCAAAATTTTGAACATATTGCAAGGCAATTTTCAATAAATTGGAGTTCGGTATTGGCGATTTAAAATCATAATACCCAACTGCCCCGGCATTGCCCATATCATATAATTCCGCAAGATGCTCTCCTTTGGCATTTGCGGTCAAAGTTCCAAGTGGATATAGATTAGTGGCATAACCCCGTGATGCATTCTTAAGAAAAACAATATCAGAACTACTGTCTGGAGCCGGGTGTGTATTTGGATTTAATACCACATCAGTAAAACCACTCTTGGCAGCAGTTGTAAGTCCGTTTGAGATGGTTTCCCGCTCTTCATAGCCTGGTTCTCCGAAACTCACACTGCTATCAAACCATCCTAGCGAAACATGTAGGTTTTTTAGGTCTACAACTTTTGTTGCCTTGGGAATATTGACCTTGGCTGCAATTTTCTCAATGATGCCATTTTTTATAAGAATATCCCTTTTTTTCAAATGTAAATCTTTGTTAAGGGCACTTATAATTTTGGCAGATCTTAAAAGTATGTTCATTTACACTTGGTTTATCTATTGTTTTATTAGATCATTTTAAATACTTAATGATGAGCACTTCAATTAAAATAAACAGCACTGCTAAAATAACAAACCATTTCCAAAGCTCAGTTACGCTATTATCGTTTTCCAAATCTTGAAATAAGGCAGCTATTGAACTTTGTTTACTCTCCGCTGGGATATTATTAATGTCCAGAAATTTCAAATCACTTTCATTTCTTGGATAATTGAAACTTATCTTTTTTAAACTATTTCCGTTTTCCAAAAT